>VGJG01000246.1 GCA_016867615.1 Candidatus Aminicenantota bacterium
ATGCGGCGGATACCGGCCGGAATGTCTCGCAGGGACATGCTGAGGCTTGCCTCCGCGGTTCCGGCGGCGGCCTTCCTCGGAGATCCCCTCGGCTTTTTCGTCCCGGGAACGAAGAAGCCGGGAGGGACCGCCCCCGACGGGTCGGTCTTTCCCCTGGTCATCAAAAAGGCGCGGCTTTCGTCGGCGGAAGCTGGGGCACGCCCGATATCGGCGTCACCGGGGACGGAACGCTGATCGTCAGCGAGGCGCCGCTCGAGGGCGCCTTCGTGCTCCAGGCGGAGGGCAAGGTCGTGTCGCCGGGCTTCATCGATATTCTGGCCGACAATTCCCGCCTCCCGGAAAAGACGCACGAGATCTTCGAGAGGCACAAGCTCACGGACGGAGTGACGACCGCGCTCCAGATGCACGGCGGCTCGCACGAAGTCGGAGCGTATTACGGCCATTTCTGCCGCGTGTCCCACTGGACCCACTACGGCGTTTCGACCAAGGTCATGAGAATCCGGCAGCTGACCAGGGACCGGGAGGAACGTCTGCGGCGTGTCGAACTCTGCCTGGAAGAGGGAGCCCTGGGCGTCTCGCACAGCATCGAGTACCAGCCGGACACGACCCGGGACGAGCTCCTCGACTACGCCCGGCTGGCGAAGAAATATGACCGCCCGCTTTTTCTTCATCTCCGCCACTCATCGAAGGAAAAAGAGCTCGAGGGGGTGGACGAAGCTCTCGATATCGCGCGGGAGAGCGGCGTCCGTCTGCACATCGACCACCTCAATTCCACCGGCGGGGCTTATCGCATGGCCGAAGCCCTGGATAAGATCCGGGCGGCCGTCCTCTCCGGGCTGGAGATCACGGCCTGCGTCTATCCCTACAGCTACTGGGCCACCTACCTGGACTCCGAGCGCTTCTCCCCGGGATGGCGGGAGCGGTATCACCTGACATATGCCGACCTGGAGCTCGTCGGGTCGGGTGAACGCCTCACCGAGGACAGTTTCGAGCGATACCGCCGCCAAAAAGGCGTCTTGGCCGCGGTCCCGGCCGGCACGATTCCCCTGGAAACCACGTTCGACCTTGCCATTCGGGAGGACTTCTGTCTGGTCGCCTCGGACGGCGGCATCGAATCCGAGCCCGGGGCGAACAACCACCCGCGGGGGGCGGGCTGCTTCGCCACGGCCGTTCGTCGCGCTCTGACGATCGGCTTGCCGCTGGAGACGATCCTGGAGAAGATGACCTCCCTGCCCGCCCGCGTCCTCCGGCCCGCTCTCAACGCCCGGGGGATACTGGAAGATGGGGCCGCGGCCGACTTGGTCGTCTTCGACCCCGAGACGATCGACGGCGCGGCCACAATCGCCGATCCCAACCGATATTCCCGGGGAATCGAGGCCGTGATCGTCGGGGGGAAAGTCGCCTACCTCCGGGGCGAGCTCGGGGCACGAAACGGACGGGAGATTTCCTATTCGCCGTCCCGCGTTCCGGCCGCTCCGGCCGAATGACCGAGACCGTCCGCCCTCTCTCCTGCATCTGAGCTCAGGGAAAAGGCCCGTCCCGCCGCAAGCCCCTGACCTCAGGATAAGGCCGCCCCTGTATGTGACCCGGAGACCGGATTGGCCCGAAAGTTGCTGATATATGCAAATAAATGAGCAAGAAAGGCGCACGGGAATCGAATAATGTAACCATTTACGGTATTCCGGCGTATGACTCTACGGCGTGACAAAACAAGGGAGCGACCCATGATAAAGAAAACGACCATGGCCGTAATGTTTCTTGCCGCCCTCCTGACTGCGGGTTTCGGGACATCCTCTCTCCTGGCGGAAAAATCCCGCCAGCCCGCGCCCCCTCCGGCCGGACCCGAACAGAAATCCGTGACCGCCGTGCGGTCGGCGGAGGCGGTCAGGATCGACGGTCTTTTGGACGAGGCTGTCTGGCAGAGGCCGGGCGCCGCGGATTTCATCCAGCTTCTGCCCGCGGAAGGCTCCGAGCCCACGGAGAAGACCGAGGTCTGGGTCGGCTATGACGACAACAACCTCTATGTGGCCGCCCTGCTCCACGACTCCGAGCCGTCGAAGATTCTGGCCCTTCTCGGACGGCGGGACGACTACCTGGAGAGCGACTGGTTCACCGTCGCCCTCGACCCCTACTTCGACCGGCGCACGGGCAATGCCTTCTCCGTCAACCCCGCCGGCTCGATCCGAGATTTCAGCCTGTCAAACGACGCGCAAACCGACTCTTCCTGGGACGGCGTCTGGGAATGCCAGGCCCGCATCACCGACAGCGGGTGGACGGTCGAGATCCGCATCCCCCTCAACCAGCTCCGTTTCAACCCCCAGTCCGAACAGGTCTGGGGCGTCAACTTCCGTCGTCTCATCAAGCGCAAGAACGAGCAGATCAGCTACGTCCTTTTCCGTCAGGACGAGATCGCCAACGTGTCCCGCTTCGCCCGGCTGGAGGGGATCCGCGACATCCGCCCCGGGCGGAACGTCGAAGTCCTCCCCTACTCCGTCGGCCAGGCGCAGTTCAAGCCGGCCGAGCCGGGAAACCCCTTCGAGACCGGCCGCCGGGTCCTGGGCAACGCCGGACTCGACCTCAAGGTCGGCCTAAAAAGCAACCTGACCCTGATCGCCACGATCAACCCCGATTTCGGCCAGGTCGAAGTCGACCCGGCGGTCATCAACCTCAGCGCCTACGAGTCCTACTTCCAGGAAAAACGGCCGTTCTTCATCGAGAGCGCCCAGCTTTTCAACGGCTTCGGCCGGGGCGGGGTCATGATGAACATGAGCCTCAACTGGCCGAACCCCAGCCTGTTCTACAGCCGCCGGATCGGGCGCGCCCCCCAGGGCTATGTGACCTCGGACGGCTATTCATCGACTCCGGACAGGACCACGATTTTGGGCGCGGCCAAGGTCACGGGCAGACTGGGAGGGGGGTGGAACCTCGGCCTCATCCAGGCGCTGACCGCCAGCGAGTTCGCCCAGATCGACGACTTCGGCATCCGTTCCCGCCAACAGGTCGAGCCTCTCTCCTATTACGGCGTCGTCCGCCTCCAGAAGGATTTCAACCAGGGCCGCCAGGGGCTGGGGTTCCTGGCGACGGGCGTGGGCCGCGACCTGGACGACGCCTTCCTCGGGTCGCTGATGAACAAGAGCGCCTTCAGCCTGGGCGTCGACGGCTGGAGCTATCTCGACCAAAATAGGAACTGGGTCCTGGGCGGCTGGCTGGGCGGGACTCGGGTCGCCGGCTCGGTCGAGGACATGCTCCGCCTGCAGCGCTCTTCCCTGCACTACTTTCAGCGCCCGGACGCGGACCACGTCGAGGTGGACCCCGAAGCCGTTTCGCTCAGCGGCTGGGGCGGACGGCTGATCCTGGCCAAGCAGCAGGGCGCCTGGTTGTTCAACCTGGCCGTGGGAGCCCTCTCCCCGGGTTTCAACCCGAACGATATGGGCTTCCAATCAGGAGGCTCGGACAGGATCAACGCCCACCTCTTCGCCGGGCGGCAGTGGACGAAGCCCGGCAAGCTGTTCCGCAACCTGTTCGTCTTCACCGGACCCTGGGTCAACTACGATTTCGGCGGAAACCGAACGGGCGGGGGGAACCATCTCTATGTCTCCGGCCAGCTCCTCAACTACTGGGGCTTCGGCCTTTTCCTTCTTCATACGCCGGCCGCTCTCAGCAATTCCCTGACGCGGGGCGGCCCCCTGGCCGGGGTCAGGGAAAGCGTCTCCATCAACCCCAACCTGTCCACCGACGACAGGAAGGCCGTCGTCCTGAATGCCTACGGCGGCTGGGAGCGGACGGCGGACACCGGCATGGAATGGACCGCCGGCCTGTCCCTGCGCTGGAAACCCCGGAGCAACTTCAGCCTCTCCTGGGGTCCGCTCTACGCCCGATCGACGAACGA
>VGJG01000247.1 GCA_016867615.1 Candidatus Aminicenantota bacterium
ATCTGAAGCGCGTCATCCAGGAGCTTTTCGACAGCTTCATCCGCGAGGGCGAGCTGGCCGAGAGCGGCATGACGCTGAAGGACATCCAGGCCGTCGGGCAGTCGTTCCTGACGACTCTCGAGTCGATTCACCACCACCGGGTGTCCTATCCCGGCAGCGACTTCGAAGCCCCGGTCCGAAGGGACCCCGCGGCCGGGAACGTCAAAAGAAAAGAAAAAGAAAAAAAAGAAGATGATCACCGTCCTGAACCGGCAGCGCCGGCACCGGATCCGGGCCGCAAAGTTTAAGCGGCTCCTGGAAAGGCTGGTCCGGAGATACCGGCCGGGTAAAACGGAGATCTGCCTGACGTTCATCGGGACGGACCTCATGCGGACCCTCAACCGGAGATTCAGAAAAAAGGATGGGACGACCGACGTCCTGAGCTTCCCCCTCCCGGACCCCCAGGGCGGCGTCGGACGGCACCTGGGCGACATCGTCATCGCTCCCGAAGCGGCCCGCAGGCAGGCCCGCGAGCTGGGGCACGGCCTGGAGCGCGAGCTCGAGATCCTGACGGTCCACGGCTTTCTTCATCTCCTGGGCTACGATCATTCCCCGCGCATGGACCGGGAGGAGAGCCGGGCCTTGGGCCGGGAGAGGAGGCCGCCCCGGCGATGAGCGGACGCGAACTTCTGTGGCTCGCCCTGGGCGCCGTGTTCCTGGCGACGTTCCTCCTGTCGACCCTGCGCATCGCCCTGGAGGCGTCGTCGGTGATCTCCTTCAGCCGTTTTTTGGAGGACAGGAAGACGGGCAAGCATGCACAGGAGCGCCTGCTGCGCCTCTACGAGCCCGTGTTCGTCGCCTCGGGGTTCCTGAGAAACATCCTGCTCATCGGGCTTCTCGTCCTGCTCGGCCTGCTGATGCCCCTCGGCGGCCTCCGCCCCCTGTGGCTCTTCCTGACGGCCGTCGGCGTCTACGTCCTCCTCCTCGATTGGGCGCCCCGGATCCTCACCGCCCTGAGCCGCGGCCGGGTCCTCGTCCTCCTGCTGCCCTTCTTCCCCGTCGTTCACCTCGTCTCCTCCCCCTTCTTCTTCCTTCTCGGACGCCTCAAGGCCGAGGAGAAGACGCAGCGCGAAGCCACGGACCCCGAGATCGAAGCCTTCATCCAGGAAGCCCACGAGGAGGGCATCATCGAACCCGACGAGGGCCGCCTGCTGCGGAGCGCCGTCGAGTTCGGGGACACCGTGGTGCGGGAGATCATGACCCCCCGGCGGGACATGGTCGGCATACCCGAGGAGGCCACGATCGACGCCGTGCGCACTCTGGCCATCGGGGAGAAGTACTCCCGCATCCCGGTATTCAAGGACAGGCTGGACAACATCGAGGGCATCATCCACGTCAAGGACCTGCTGGCTTTCTCCGAGGACGAGCACAAGTCCCGGTCCATCAAGCCCCTCATCAGGCCGGTGTTCTTCGTCCCCGAGCCGATGAAGATCGACGAGCTCCTCCGGGAGCTGCAGAGGCGCAAGGAGAACATGGCCATCGTCGTCGACGAGCACGGCGGCGTCTCGGGTCTGGTGACCCTGGAGGACCTGCTCGAGGAGCTCGTGGGCGAGATCCAGGACGAATACGACCAGGAGGAAGCCCTCGTCCATCATGAGGAGCCAGACGGACTGGTCGTCTCGGGCGAGGTCAAGGTCGAGGAGGTCGAAGACCTCTTGGGGGGGACGGACATCGCCGGTGACGATTTCGTCACCATGAGCGGCTTCATCACCCACCACCTGGCCCGCCTCCCCCGGCCGGGAGAGCGGCTGACGGTCCAGGGGCTCGAGGTCGAGGTTCTGGAAGTGGACCAGAAGCGCGTCACCAAGCTCCGCCTGCGGAGGAAGCCCAGGCCGCCCGAGGAAGAGGGAACATGACCGCGACGAAAACAACGCGGGCGCGAAAACCCGCTGTCCGGAAAGCGGCACAGCCCGAGCGCGCCTCCCCCGCCACCCGCGCCGAGCCCACCGGGACGAGGGCGGGTCGCGTGGCCCTTATCGGCCGCCCCAACGTCGGCAAGTCCACGCTCCTCAACCGCCTGCTGGGAAAGAAGGTGGCCATCGTCTCGGACAAGCCCCAGACGACCCGCCTCAGCCTGCTCGGCATCAAGACCACGGATCGCGGCCAGATCGTCTTCATCGACAACCCCGGCATCCACAAGCCCCTCCACAAGCTCAACAGAAGGATGATGAGCTACGTCGACTCCTCGTTCGAGACGGCCGACATCCTCTGCCTGCTCATCGACGCCTCCCTGAGCTTCGGCCAGGGCGACGCCTATGTCCTGGAAATGCTCGGCCGGACGAAGAAGCCCGCCTTCCTGCTGATCAACAAAGCGGACGCCGTCCGCAAGGACCGCATCCTGCCCCTGATCGACAGGTACAAGGACCTTCACCCCTTCCGGGAAATCATCCCCATCTCGGCCCTCAAGGGGACGAACCTGGACGTCCTGGAGCGCTGCCTGTTCGACCTCCTGCCGCGGGCGGAGAGGCTCTACCCCGAGGGCAGCCTCTCGGACCAGTCCGAGCGTTTTTACCTGGCCGAGCTCATCAGGGAGAAGCTGCTCGGACGGGTCGAGATGGAGCTGCCCTTCGTCACCGCGGTTTATATCAACCGCGTCGAGCGCCGGGCCGGGGGCGCCGCTCCCGGACGTTCGGCCGAAAACGAAACGGACGGCGACGGGGAGCATGACGCCGGCGCTCACGCCAGGCCCGGAGATGCCGAGGCCGCCAAGGAAAGCGCTCTCGATTTCGCTTCCTCGGCGGGCCATGAAGAGGACGCTGCTTTCAAGGATGCCGGAGACGAAAACGGAGAAGACGAGGACTGCGAGGAATTCCCTCCCGTCGATGAAAGGGAGGGAGGGGACGCATCGGCGGCCGAGCTGAAACAGCCGATCCATTCCGCCCTGCCCGACCGTCCTCCCGGATATCGAGAGGGAAGGACGATCGACGGCCGGCTGAGGCGGGATCTGCCCGTGACCTACGTCCAGGCCACGATCTTCGTCGAGAAACCCAGCCACCGGCAGATCGTCCTGGGCCGCGAGGGCCGGGTGATCAAGAACATCGGCATTGAAGCCCGCCGGGACATGGAGCGCTACCTCGGCACGCGCGTCTTTCTCGACCTCCAGGTCAAAGTGCGCGCCCATTGGCGCAACGCGGCCGACGTCCTCGACCTCATCGAAGGACAAAAGTAGAAACATCTCCAAATCTGTGATTTTGGGAATTAATCAATCGGGCTCGCAGCCGGGCTGCTGCGCGCGGGCGGGGGGCCCCCTCGCCGCGCCACCCATCCACGAAAATCTCGCTATCACAGATATGGAGATGCTTCCGGTTCGACTAAGAAAATTGACAAATCCCGCCCGAAATGCGAAAATCGGGCCATTCCCGGGCGGTGAGTGTAGCTCAACTGGCTAGAGCATCGGACTGTGGATCCGAAGGTTGGGGGTTCGAGACCCCTCACTCACCCCACCACGATCCTCCCCAAACGTCGTCCAAGATAATAAGACCGCCTGGGACACTTGACATTGCAAATAAAAGGCATTAATATTGTATCGAACAGGAGGATTCCATGAAAAAATTTTTATGTGTCCTTGTCTTGATCTTTTTTATGGCTCCCTTGGCTTTCGCCGGGTTCACCCTCAAAGCGGGCGGCGGAATCGCGACGTTCGGCGATAACGACTACAACAAAGGCACCAAGGGCTATGTCGATTATTATGACATGGTTACCAACACCTACGGAGGAACCCCTTCCGGAGACTTGAACGGCACGTCGAAAATCGGACTGAATTTTTCGCTGGAAGGCATATTCAATTTCACCCGCAACCTGGGCGTCGGACTCGAAGTGGGTTATTTTCAAACCAGCGCCA
>VGJG01000248.1 GCA_016867615.1 Candidatus Aminicenantota bacterium
TGTTTTGCCATTTTTTCCTCCTCTGGTTTGCCGTGTTCTTCAGGACAGCTTGGCCAGGATCTCTTCCTCGCGGAGAATCACGTGCTCGACGTTGTCGATCATGACTTCCGTGCCGCTGTACTTGCCGATCAGGACCTTGTCGCCTTTCTTGACTTCCATGGGAATGAGCTTCCCGTCCTCGGCGACGCGGCCTTTGCCCACCTCGACGACATCGGCTTCCTGGGGCTTTTCCTTGGCGGAATCGGGGATGATGATGCCGCCGACCTTCACTTCTTTTTCCTCGATCCTCTTGAGCAGGACTCGGTCATGCAATGGGATGACCTTCATCGATACCTCCTATTAAAATTTTAGCAATCAGTCTGAAAGACTGCTAAAAATATATTCCTTTAGGCTCCCCTTGTCAAGAGAATTGATAAAAAAACTAGCAGATTGATTTTGCGACTGCTAAAATGTATTAAAAAAGGCTATTTTTTTGGTATTTTTAGCTTCTTCGCCCTGCAATGGAGTGTATTTCTATGGATTCCCAGGGCTTTGGCGATCTGGGACTTGTTGCCCTTGTACTTCTTCATGGCCGTTTCCAGGTAGATCTTTTGAAACTCCCGGAGGGCGTCGTCCATGCGGATTTCTTTCTCGACCATCTCGGAGATGACCGTTTCCATCTTCTGGTGCAGGGTCGTTTTTTCAGATTTTTTGTCCATCTCCGCCCCCCCTTTTTATTTCCTTTACCTTTTTATATGCTTCCGAAAATTTCTTCTTGAGATCCTCGGGCGCCATTTTTATCAAGCCGCTCGTGACTCTCAGGGCCGGAGGAGCCAGGCGGGACTTGGACACGATGTCCGAATCGGCGGGGAAGACAAGGAACCCCAGGGCGATGACCCCGCAAAGGAAGGCCCCCTTGAGAAAACCCAGGGCCCCCCCCAGGAGATGGTTGAAAACGCGGCTCATGCCCGCCATGTTCCGGGAGATGAACCGGCTTAAGAGTCCTCCGGCCAGGACGACCGCCAGGAAAACAGCGCCGAAGGAGAGAAAATCGCTCGCCGGTCGATGACCCACCACGGAGAAAAGAATCACGGACAGGTTGGGATAGTAATGAGCCGCGAGGAGAAAGCCCGCCAGGACGGAGAGGATCCCCACGACTTCCCGGATGAGACCCCGGATCAGCCCGAAAACGAGAGCCGCGGCCGTCACGGCGACGAACAGAACGTCCAGCCAGTTGGAGGCCATCACCCTTTCCCGTCGCGCAAGCGCTCGATCATCCAGTACCCGCCCTCCCGGACGAACCCGAAGGGGATGAAGGACTTGATCTGCCCGTGAAAATCCGAGCCGGCGGTCGGCACCAGCCCCAGGCCGTCGGCCAGGTCCAGGTAGAAAACCTCCAGGCTCCGGTCGGGGCGGAGAGGCGGCCGATGGTAGGAGGTGTAGACTTCCAGCCCTCTCAGGCCCAGACCCTTGAGCTTTTCCAGGTCGTCGCGCCCGGCGCGCATGAAGGGCGCACCGGGATGGGCAAGCACGGGCGCCGCCCCCGTTTTGGGCGCGAGCTCCAGAACTTCGGCCAGATCGATGTATCTCTTGGGAGCGTAGGCCGGCCGTCCCATCTCAAAAAAATCAGAATAGAAGAGAAAGGTGTCCGGCTCCCCGGTGCTGTGGATGTAATACCGAGCCTGAAGCGCGTCGCTCCGCACTTCCGGCTTCTCCAGGAGGATCTTGGCGATAAAAACCCCTACGGGCAGGACATCCTCCCCCTTGCGCCGGGCGGCGTCCAGGACTTCGTCCCAGGAGATGGGAAAGCCGAGCCGGGCCAGTTTTTCCACCCTCTCCCGACCCTCGGACAGCCTCACCGAACTGGCGCGGTCGAGCACCTCGTTCAGAGCCGTCGACTGCCAATCGACGAAGGGCATGAGGAGATGGAATTCCCGGCCCCCGAACTGGGTCGTCATCTCCAGGCTGGGGATGACTTCCATCCCCTCCTCCCTCCCGGCGTCCAAAGCGGCCGGGTAGGCGCGCACGCTGTCGTGGTCGGCGACCGAGATGGCCTCGAAACCCGCCCGCTTGGCCCGGCGCACGAGCTCCTCCGGCCTGAAATCGGCGTCCCCGCTCCAGCAGGAGTGGATGTGCAGGTCGACCGGCCCGTCCCGCATGATCAGAGCTCTTGGCGGCCGGTGAGGAGCTTGAAGATTTCCCGGTAGCGGCGGGCGGTCTGCTCGATGACCTCGGGAGGGAGGGGCGGGGGCGGAGACGACCGGTCCCAGTCGGTCCCGAGGAGGTGATCCCGGACGATCTGCTTGTCCAGGCTGGGCTGGGAGCGCCCCGGGGCGTACGAAGCCAGGGGCCACAGCCGCGAGGAATCGGGGGTGAAGATCTCGTCGACCAGGACGATCGCGCCCTCGAGCAGCCCGAACTCGAACTTGGTGTCGGCGATGATGATCCCCTTGGCTACGGCGTGCAGGGAGGCTTTCTGGTACAGCGTCATCGACAGCTGGCGCACCGCCTTGGCCGTTTTCGACCCGACGAGCTTCTCCATGGTCTTGAAGGAGATGTTCTCGTCGTGGCCCTGCTCGACCTTGGTGGCCGGGGTGAAGATGGGCTGCTCCAGACGGTCGGATTCCACGAGCCCCGGCCGGAGCTTGATGCCGCACACCCGGCCCGTGTTCCGGTAATCGTTCCAGCCCGAACCCGAAAGATAGCCGCGGACGACGCATTCCACGGGCAACACCTCGGCCTTGCGCACGAGCATCGAGCGCTTCTCCAAAAGCGCGCGGTGGGGTGCGAGCTCCGGCGGGAACGCGCCGGCGTCCGCGGTGAGGACGTGGTTGGGACAGATGAGGGCCGTATGTTCGAACCAGAAATGGGACAGCTGGGTCAAGACCGCGCCCTTGTCGGGAATGAGCGAGGGCAGGACGTAATCAAAGGCCGACACCCGGTCGGAAGCGACAATGAGCAGCTTGTCGCCCAGGTCGAAAACGTCGCGGACTTTGCCCCTCTTGAAGAGAGGTATGCCGGGAAGGGAGATTTCGGATAGGGTTTGGGACATGGTAAAGGCTAGGATAGAAAAAAACCGTTCAAAAAGCAATACGAACAAATCCGATAAAGTTTATCTGACGGCCGCTCCGCTTCGGGTCGCGCCGGTAGGAGCACAGGTCGGGGCGGCAGTGGGTGCACAGGGGGAGCCGGTCGATGTTCCGCGCCCTCAACCCGGCCCGCAAAAGCTGGGCGCGGTTCGCTCCGGCGAGGTCGAGCGCGAATTTCCCCGGCCGCCCCCGCAGCGGCTTGAAGACGCGGAGGGGCAGGCCGGCTTTGCGGAAAGCCAGGCGCACATCTTCGCCCACCTCGTAGCAGCGGGGGCCGATGCACGGACCGAGCGCCGCCCGCAGACGCGCAGGCCGGCAGCCGTATCTCTTCTCCAGGGCGCGGACCGTCTTCTCCGCCAGCCGGGCGGCCGTGCCCCGCCAGCCGCAATGGACGGCGGCCGCGACGCGCCTCTCCTGGTCGGCCAGGAGCACCGGCAGGCAATCGGCCGTTTTGACCGCCGGCAGAAGACCGGGCCGGTCCGTGGCCGCCGCGTCTCCCGGCTTGGGAACCCGGGGAGGACGGGAATAAAACCGGATGATGTCCGAATGGACCTGATCGAGAAAGACGAGACGAAGCCCGCAATCCTTCCTTCCGCCCGGGACGGTACGCGCGCCGCCGCCCTTCATCCCGAAGCCGTGGACGAGGCCGGGGATCGCATCGAGAAGCGGCGCCGTCAGGAAGCGCGCCTTGGTTTTTCGCCTCATAGCCGCGACCTATGATACCCGGCTTCGGAGGAAATGCAACCCGGCCCGACAGGGCCGACAGCCTCATCGTGAATTTTGAATCCGCCCGGATTCATCG
>VGJG01000249.1 GCA_016867615.1 Candidatus Aminicenantota bacterium
GCAGGGCAATCATGTCCCGCGACATCCAGGGATGGGCGACGGGGCTCTTGATCATCTCCTCGGCCTCCCGGGACTTGACCAGGAGGTTTCGGGTGGCGTCGTATTCCGTGCCGGCGTAGGTCTCGCGGAACAGGCGCAGCACGTCGCGCACGGAGACCTTCTTCTCGGGCCTGACCGAGAAGGGCAGCTCCTCGTCCTCCATCTTGAGGTTGAGCGACGGGGCGAGGCGGCTGAAGATGTAGTACTCGCGGATGGAAAACGGCTTGCGGCCGCTGTAGGCCTTCCAGAACTTGAACGGCTCACCGCTCTTCGGGTCCCACCAGCCCATCTCCTCTGCCACGCGGAAGACGTTCTCCGAGGCCATGTACCGGTCGGGGTTCTTGAGGTCGATCTCCCCGATGCGGGGGATGTTGGCCGAGACGCCGACGTGGTCGTCCGGGATGCGGACCGCGGCCCAGACCGCACCGACTTCGAGCGGCCCGGCGCCCATGATCTCGAAGTGCCAGACCTCTTTGGGGTCGGCGATCGTCAGGCACTCGCCGCTGTCTCCGTAGCCGTATTCCTTGACGAGCTCGCCGGCGAGCTTGATCGCCTCGCGCGCCGTGCGGCAGCGCTCGAGCATCAGACGCTCGAGCTCCTCGATGTAGAATTTCCCCTCCGTGTTCTCGAGCTCCCGCTTGCCGCCGAACGTCGTCTCGCCGATGGCCAGCTGATGCTCGTTCAGGCAGGGATAGGCCGTGTTGAGAAAGGCGTAGGTCTCGGCGGCCTGGGGGATCTCCGCCGTCTGGACCATCCCCCGCAGGTCGGTCGCGGTCTCGGTGTGCATCCGGCCGCTGTAGATCTTCGTCGTCGCCCCCGGGGCGTGTTTGGCCGCGGGGACGATGTTCAGCCAGGTGCGGTAATTCCCGTCGCAGGAATGGGAGGTCATGACCGAGCCGTCGGCCGAGGCCAGGCGGCCGACCATGATGCTCGTGCAGGACTCCGGCTCGGGCGGCGCTCCTGCCGCCGGGTCCTGCGCAGGCAGGACGGTAAACAGGAAGAGAAAGCCCAGGAGAAGGGCGAAGACGGAAGCCTTCAGGGGAAGGCGGGAGTCGCGGGGGCGGACGTTCATGGTCATCCTCCTATTATTTTGGAAACATTATCAGCCGGGACTCGGCTTGAGTCAACGCCCCCCCGTCCCCAGCAGCTACCCCGCAGCGATGGGAACCGCGCCGGACGCCGAGGCCCTCCGTTGTTCTTCCCCACACAGGTGGGGAGAGAGAGACGAGCCAGCATCTCCCCCTTTGACAGGCGTCCCGGGCGCTGTGGTAGGATGGGCCGCGAAACGAACGCCTGAAAGGACGACGAACGACATGCCTTGCCAGCCCCTCTCCTCTCCACTCCGCCGGCGCTTCGCCCTCTGCATCGGAGCGGCGTCGATTCTTCTCTTCTCCACCGTCGAGCAGGGCGCCTTGCGCGCGGCGGCGACGGGCCGGCAGGCCTCGCCGCAGCCCGCGGGAGCGGCCGCCGCCCTGAACATCATCCCCAAGCCCTGGAAGGCCGAGATTCTGCCGGGGCGGTTCCTCTTCACTCCGGAGACGGCCTTGGTCCTCGAGGATGCCTGGGAGGAAACCGCTCCGGTGGCCGCCTACCTCGCGGAAAACCTGAGTTGGCGCCCTGGAACGAGGCCGGCAATCAAGGACGCCCGGACCGCCGCGGGACAGGCGGCCGGCTCGACGATCCGCTTTTCGCTCAAGGCGCAAAAAGCCGATCTCGGCGATGAAGGCTACCGCCTGCGCGTCACGCCCGCCGAGGTCCGCCTCGAGGCCAACGCCGCCGCCGGGCTGTTCTACGGCGTCCAGACCCTGCGCCAGGTCCTCCAGGCCGGCGCGGACGGCGCGCTCAGCCTGCCCTGCCTCGTCGTCACCGATCGGCCCCGCTTCCCCTGGCGCGGCATGCTCCTCGACTGCGGCCGCCATTTCATGAGCAAGGAATTCGTCAAGAGATACATCGACCTCCTGGCCGTGCACAAGATGAACCGCTTCCACTGGCACCTGACCGAGGACCAGGGCTGGAGGATCGAGATCAAGAAATTCCCTAAACTCACCGAAATCGGCGCCTGGCGCACGGACGACGCCGGAAACCGCTACGGCGGTTTCTACACCCAGGACGACATCCGCGAGGTCGTGGCCCACGCCCGGAGCCGACACATCACCGTCGTCCCGGAAATCGAGATGCCGGGCCATTCGGTCGCCGCCCTGGCCTCCTACCCCGAGCTGTCGTGCACGGGCGGACCGTTCGAGGTCCAGACGATGTGGGGCGTCCACAAGGACGTCTTCTGCGCGGGGAACGACGGGACGTTCGCCTTTCTGGAGGACGTCCTGTCCGAGGTCATCGACCTCTTCCCCTCGCCCTACATCCACGTCGGCGGGGACGAAGTCCCCAAGGACCGCTGGAAGGCCTGCTGGCGCTGCCAGGCCAGGATCAAGGCCGAGGGCCTCAAGGACGAGAACGAGCTCCAGAGTTATTTCATCCGCCGCATCGAACGATTCCTGAGCTCCAAGGGCCGCCGTCTCATCGGCTGGGACGAAATCCTGGAGGGCGGCCTGGCGCCCGGCGCCACGGTCCAGTCCTGGCGCGGGTTCGACGGCGCGCTGGCCGCGGCCCGCTCCGGCCACGACGCCGTAGTCTCGCCCGTGAGCCACGCCTACTTCGATTTCGACCTCCGGCGTCTGGATTTGCGCCAGGTCTACACCTTCGAGCCCGTTCCGCCCTCGCTGACCGCCGAGGAGGCGCGCCGCATCCTGGGCGGCGAGTGCAACATGTGGACCGAATACGCGCCCCAGGAGACGATCGACGGCAAAGTCTTCCCCCGCCTCCTGGCCATGGCCGAGGCGCTCTGGACGCCGGCCCGTGAGCGCGACTTCCCCGACTTCAAGATCCGACTCGAAGCCCATTACCCCCGCCTTGAAGCGCTTGGCGTCCGCTACGGAGAGGAGGCCCGACCGTTGACGATCGTTCCCTCGCTCAACCCCGCCTCCGGGACGGTGACGGCCGCCGTCCGGTCCTCCGAGCCCGGAACGGACATCCGCTACACTCTGGACGGCAGCCGGCCGACGCTTGCTTCGCCCCCCTATAAGGAGCCGGTCGCGATCCCCGGATCCTGTCTTTTTCGGGCCTCCGCCTTCCTCGCCGGCCGCCCCTTCGGCCAGGTTGAGGAGCGCGTCTTTGCCGGACACCGCGGTCTGGGGGGGAGCGTCGTCCTGTCGCCGTCCTTCAGCCGCCGTTACCCGGCGGCCGGGCAGCGGGCCCTGGCCGACGGCGTCCGCGGGTCGATCGACCACCGCGACGGAGCCTGGCAGGGGTTCGAGGGCACGGACGTGGAGATCACAGTGGACCTGCAGAAATCCATCCCCGTCCGGCGTCTGGCCTGCGGCTTCCTTCAGCACGCCAGCGTCGCCGTGTGCATTCCCGACCAGGTCGAGTTTTTCACCTCGGAGGACGGAAAGACGTTCCGTCCCGCGGGCACGGTCTGGCCCCGCGTCCCCCGGAAGATCTCGGAACGGGTGACGCGGGACGTCGCCGTGGACCTCGAGCCCCTCCGGGCCCGCTTTGTCCGCGTCCGCGCCCGCAACTCCGGACCCTGCCCGGCCGGACATCCCCTGGCCGGGTCGAAAACCTGGATCTTCGCCGACGAAGTCATCGTAGAATAGGTGCGGCTCGGGGCGGGGCGGACGCTCTCCCGGCCGTCTGGGGGACGCCGCGGGAGCGTCGGGGCAGTTCGTCTTCTAGTGGGAGTTGATCCGGGCCAGGGCTTTCTCCTCGCCCAGGATGATGAGGATGTCGCTGTCCTTGATGACGAAGTCGGCGGGGGGGATGAGCGTCATTCT
>VGJG01000250.1 GCA_016867615.1 Candidatus Aminicenantota bacterium
ACGGCCAGCGACGGGGAAAGCTCATCAGACGCTCCAGGGAATTCGCCCGGAGCAGATAAAAAACCGAGACCGCGGTGAGGGCGGCCAGGAAAGCCGCTCCCTGAGGGATGTGGGGGAAAATGAACGGCAGGCCCAGGAACAGAAAAGCGACGACCCCTGCCGGCACATGAGGCTCGAGCCTGCTCTTCCGCGCCAAACCGTAAAATTCCAGGAGAGCGCCCAGGATCAAAAGCTGGATCACGGCGGCGAAGAGCCAGGGCGGCGCCCAATGAATGAGTCCCACGAGGGCCGCGATGAGGGCCAGGGCGGTGGGAAGCCGCTTAGGAACGTTCAGCTTCTTCCACATCCCTCGGTCTCAAGACAGTCGGCAATGAGCATCGGGCCGCAGGCCTCAGGTCCGCTCTCGGGAGGGGCCGAGCGCGCCGAACCTCCGCTCTCTCTTCTGGAATTCCACGAGCGCTTCGAGGAGGTGCAGCTTGCGAAATTCAGGCCAGAACACCCTCGTGATCCAAATCTCGGAATATGCGATCTGCCACAGCAGGAAATTCGAGACCCGGGACTCGCCGCTCGTCCTGATGAGCAGGTCCGGGTCGGGAAGCCCGGCCGTGTCCAGATGGCGCGCAAAGCTTTCCTCATCCAGGTCGGCCGGACGGACGGATCCCTGAAGGGCCCATCGCCTCGCCGCTTCAACGATCTCCATCCGGCCGCCGTAATTCAAGGCCAGGACGACGCGCAGTCCGGTTTTGGCGGATGTCAGACCCATGACCCGCCGGAGCTCCCGCCGGGCGCCCGGGGGGATTTCCTCCAGACTGCCGATCGTCGTCAACCGGATGTTGTTCTCCAACAGGGTCTGATTCTCTTTCTTCAGAAACTGCTCCAAGAGCCTCCACAGGGTGGCGACTTCCTTTTTGGGACGCTTCCAGTTCTCACGGGAAAAGGCGAACAGGGTCAGGACTTCGATTCCCAGCCGGGCGCAGGCTTCCACGACCTCACGGACCGTTCGGGATCCGGCGCGATGGCCCTCGATCCGTGGCAGGTTCCTCTCCCTGGCCCATCGGCCGTTGCCGTCCATGATGACCGCCACATGACGCGGCATCCGGTCCGGGTCGAGCTCGGCGGCCAGCTTTTCTTCCGGGCTGCCGGGCTGGAGAAAATCCTTGAGCTTTTCCAGCATGCCGCTCATTATAACCCCAAACGGGCGGGAGACCAAGGGCGCGGACGGGCCTGAATCGCCCATCGATCCTACTCTCTCTCTGCAGAACAAGGGGCCTGGAGAAGCCGAAAAGAGCGGAAGGGGCCCACTGATGTTTTGTGAGGCTGTCGGCGAATTTCGGGGCGAAGGAAAGGGGGTGGACGGAGGGCGGGATCTCTGGTAATCTAAGCGGGAATCGTCGATTGACGGGATAAACCGAACATGTGCTTAGGCATACCGGCCAAAGTCATCAGCCTGGACGAAAACGGACAGGGCGAGGTCGATTACCTCGGGACGAGGGTCAAGACCAACCTGGCTTTCATTGAAAACGCACGTCCCGGAGACTGGGTGATCCTCCACGCCGGTTTCGCCATCTCCCGGCTGGACGAAGAGGAAGCCCGGGAAACCCTGTCCCTGCTGCGGGAGATGGCCGACCTCCAGGACCCATGAAAGAGTTCCGCGACCGGCGGGTCATCGCCGGGCTGTTGCGGAAAATCAGCCGCCAAGCCCGCCGGGCCGGTCCGCCCGTGCGCCTGATGGAGGTTTGCGGCACCCACACCATGACCATCCATCGCTACGGGCTCCATCCGCTCCTCCTCGGGGCCGGGGTGGAAATGATGTCCGGGCCCGGTTGTCCGGTATGCATCACTCCCGATGCGCATCACCGGGCGGCCATCGGCCTCGTAACCCGACGCGAAAATCTCGTCCTGGCCGCCTTCGGGGACATCACCCGTGTCCCGACGACGGAGGGCTCTCTCCAGACGGCGGTCCCGGCGCCCCGGTCCCGCGTCCAGGTCGTCTATTCACCCCAGGACGCACTGGAGACGGCCCGGAGGAAGCCGGAATCTGAAGTGGTGTTTTTCGGAGCCGGTTTCGAGACGACGATTCCATCGATCGCCCTGGCCGTAAAACAGGCCGCCGGCCAAAATCTCAAGAATTTCAGCCTTCTTCCCGCGCTGTGGCTCATACCCCCTCCCCTTCGGGCTCTCCTGGACTCCAAAGAGGTCCGCATTCAGGGTTTCCTCTATCCCGGTCACGTCACGGCCGTCATCGGGACGGCGGCCTATGATTTCGTGGCCGCCGAGTACGGCCTCCCGGGCGCCGTCGCCGGGTTCGAGCCGGCCGACATCCTCCTGGCCGTATCTTCCGTCCTGGACCGAATCCTCAGGGGGGAACCGGGAGTGGACAACGAATACAGGCGCGTCGTCCGCGAGGGGGGCAATCCGCGGGCCAGGGCGCTCATGGAAGAAGTCCTGGAAGTCACCGATGCCGTATGGCGGGGCCTGGGGTTCATCCCCCGGAGCGGGCTTCGGCTCCGCAAGCGCTTCCAGGGCTTCGACGCTCCCGGGAGATTCGGGTTAAAGGTCGAGGCGGCCTCCGACGAGCTCCCCGGATGCCGGTGCGGGGAAGTTCTCCGGGGAGTCATCAGCCCCCCGGAGTGCAGGCTCTTCGGACGAACCTGCCGGCCCGAAGCTCCGCGCGGCCCCTGCATGGTCTCCCCCGAGGGCTCCTGTCTGGTGTATCATAAATATTCCAAACAATGAGCGCCCGTCCCAAGTCCGAAGCCCGTTCCGCGAAGAGAACCCGCCCTCCCGGTGCGGCTCAGGCTCCGGCCGACCCCGGCGGACGCATCAGCCTGGAGCTCGGCAGCGGCGGCCGCTTGATGAGGGAATTCCTCAGGACGCATATCCTGGGCTCGTTTCGCAGCCCCCTCCTCAGGAACCTGCCCGACGCCGCGCATCTCCCCCGGGAAACGGCCTTGACTACGGACGGATACGTCGTCGACCCGATTTTTTTCCCGGGCGGAGACATCGGCTCGCTGTGTGTCAACGGCACGGTGAACGACCTGGTCGTGTCGGGTGCCGTTCCCGAGCATCTCTCGGTGTCGATGATCCTCGAGGAGGGCCTACCGGAAAAGGACCTGGCGCGCGTCCTGGCCTCGATCGCCCGGGCGGCGGCCGGGGCGGGCGTCCAGGTGGCGACGGGCGACACGAAAGTCGTCCGCCGGGGACAGGCCGACAAGCTGTTCATCGTCACCTCGGGCGTGGGCCGGGTCGTGGCCAGGCCCGAGACGCGCCGGATCCGTCCCGGCGACGCGGTCATCGTCACCGGGACGCTGGGCGAGCACAGCCTGGCCGTGCTTCTCGCCCGGGGTGATTTCAACTTGAGGTCCGCGGTGAAAAGCGACTGCGCTCCGCTCGGCTTTCTTCTTCCCCTGTGGAAACAGGGCGTCCTGTGGATGAGGGACGTCACCCGGGGCGGTCTGGCCACCAACCTCTGCGAGCTGGCGGAAAAGCTCCCCTATTCCATCCTGGTCGAAGAAGAGCGCATCCCCCTCTCCAGGCCGGTCCGCGGAGCCTGCGAGCTGCTGGGCATCGACCCCCTCTATCTGGCTTGTGAAGGGCGGGCGGTCATGGTCGTGCCCGAGAAAAAGGCCGGGGCCGTCCTGCACGCTCTCGTCCGTCATCCCCAAGGGCGGAAGGCCGCCGTCATCGGACGCATCGAACGGAAAGCCGGACGCCCGGGGGAGCTGCTGCTGGCCACCCAGGCCGGAGGCCTGCGAAAGCTCGAACCCCTGACCTCCGAGCTTCTTCCCAGGATCTGCTGATATGAACAGCGGGGCTTGGGGCCGACGACGCGCCGCCGCGCTTGTGGCGGCCTCCCTGG
>VGJG01000251.1 GCA_016867615.1 Candidatus Aminicenantota bacterium
AACGTCCGGAAATACATCACCGACAAGGTCAAGGAGATCAAGGACACGGTCGGGGCGGAGACCGCCGTCTCGGCGCTCTCGGGCGGGGTGGACAGCTCGGCCTGCACGATGCTCGCCGCCCGCGCCCTGGGCCCGCAGCTCAAGGTCATCTTTATCGACGACGGCCTGATGCGCCAGGGCGAGCCCGAGGAGGTGCGGAGCGTGTTCGGCAAGCTGGGCGTCGCAGTCGAGATCGTCGACGCCCGCCGGGAGTTCTTCAAGGCCCTCAAGCGCAAGGCCGACCCGGAGAAGAAGCGCAAGGCCTTCCGCGAGAAGTTCTACAAGGTCTTCGGCCGCGAGGTCCGCCGGAGCGGCGCCCGCTTCCTCGTCCAGGGGACGATCAAGGCCGACATCATCGAGACCCGTGGCGGGGTGAAGACCCAGCACAACATCCTGGAGCAGATCGGCATCGACCCCGAGAAGGGGTTCGGATTCCGGGTCATCGAGCCGCTCAAGGACCTGTTCAAGCCCGAGGTGCGCCTCGTGGCCCGCGCCCTGGGCCTGCCGGCGCGCATCTTCGGCCGCATGCCCTTTCCCGGTCCCGGCCTGGCCTGCCGGGTGGTGGGCGCCGTGACGCCCGAGCGCGTCGAGATCGTCCGGCGGGCGACCGTCCTCGTCGAGGCCGAGTTCGCCCGGCTCAAGCCCTTCCAGGCCTTCGCCGTCCTCCTCACCGACCGCGGCACGGGGATCGTCTCGGGCAGCCGCAGGTTCGGGGACATCATCGTCGTCCGCTCCGTGGACAGCCGCGACGCCATGACCGCCCGCCCGACGCGCGTCCCCTGGCCGGTCCTGGAGCGCCTGGCGAAGAGGATCACGGACGAGCTCCCGGGCGTGACGCGCGTCTGCTACGAGCTGACGCCCAAGCCTCCGGCCACGATCGAGTACGTCTAGGGCGTTCCGACGACCGGGGGGGAAAGAGGAGGACCCATGCCCTTCGTCAACGACAGGAAAGACCCCGGCGCGCCCACCCTGGGCGTTTTCGTCCCCTGCGACCCGCGCATCGACGAGGAGTCGCGGCGGCGGGCGTTCAACATCGGACGCCTGACCGCCCGGCTGCTGGCCGACGGCCTCCGCCTTCCCGACGGGCGGCCGCCGAACGTCTTTTTCGCCCCGTCCCTCGTGGACGGCGAGAGGACGGCCGACGCCGCCGCGCGGGAGATGCTCGAGGCCGGCGTCCGGGGGATCTTCATCGTGCCCGACACCTGGTTCTTTCCCGGCCGGACGGCTATGGCCCTCACGGCCCACTTCCCGCCCTCGACGCCCCTGGCCTGCGTCGGCGGCAACAACGCCGCCAAGCCGGGCGTCGTGGGCATCGATGCCCTCGTCGGCGCCTACGCCCAGACGGGGCGCCTGTGCCCCATGGTCATCGGCTCGATGCCCGAGAGCGGGCTCGAGCCGGCGTTCGACGACTGCACCCGGGAAGAGATCATCGACCTGGGCTACGCCGTCCTGGCCGCCGCCGCGCTCCGCGGCCGGCGCTTCCTGTCCGTGGACACGGACTCGATGCAGATGGAGACCGCCCTCAACCCCGTCCACGCCGCCCGCCGCTTCTTCGGGCTGGAGTCTACGCGCGAGTCGATGAAGCTCTTCGCCGACATGATCCGCAAGAAAGGCGGCTACAACCCCGAGGAGCTCAAGGCGCTGCGCCACTGGGCGGTCGAGGTCAAGTTCAAGGACCGCATCTTCACCAACACCGAGGAGCTCGTCGCCGGCCGGGCCGACGTTTACACCGGCCGCATCCTCCCGCCCCCGCTCGCCGAGGCCGACCTGGCGAAGCTCGACGAGGGCCTGGCCCTCTACCTCATCCTCCGCGACGCCATGCGCGACCTCAATGCCGCGGCCGGCGGCTGGACGAACCAGCTCGCCTGGGGGTCGGACCGCCGGGGGCTGCCGCTCTCCACGGCCGACATCGCCGAGTCGCTGTTCAACTCGAGCGAGGACCACACCGGCCGCAAGGCCGTCATACCCTTCGCCACGGAGAACGACGTCCCCGGCCTGCTGACCATGCTCCTCTATTGCCACCTCAGCGGCGGGCGCCCGACGCTGTTCATGGACTTCCGCAAGGTGTACGAGCCCTGGGAGATCCGGGAGGCCGCCGCCGCGCTCGGGGTCGACCTTTCGTCCTACGGGAGCGAGCCCTGGCTCGAGCGGGGCTTCATCGACGGCAACAACTCCGGGTCGGCCTCGCTCGACTTTGCCGAAAAGTGCTTCCTCTTCAAGGCCGTGGACTACTACTTCCCCGGGCTGGGATTTTCCGTGGGCTTCCTCTCGCCGCCCGGCATCCGGGGCCTCGCCGGCCGTCTGGCCTACTCCGACCTCTCGGGACTGTTCACCATGGTCCAGGACGAGGCGGAGAGCGTGGCCCTGCCCGACGCGCTGGCCGAGAGAGTCTGCCGCGCCTCGGACTACACCTGGCCGCACACCTTCCTGACCTACGACCGTCTCCCCGCGGGCCGGGTGAAGGTCGGGATGCCGGCTAATCATTTCCATATGACGACCGGCCTGCCGCGCCGCCGCTGGCAGCATTTCTCCGACTACACGCTCGTTCTCAACTACGCCTGGGAAGGCCTCCCGGAATTCGAGGAGGGGAGCGACCGCCCCCAGCCCATGCTCTGGCGGCTGAACGGAGGCGAGACCGCGGCCAAGATGCTCCTCGCCGGCCGCCGCTGACCGAAGCCCGCCTCAGGCTCCGGCCCGCCCCGCCGCGCCGGTTGACGACATGTGGACATGCATCGCGGCTTGCCGCGGGGAGCCTGTCGTCGGTGATTCCAAACGATTCAGGGGGGCAAAGGATGGCGTCTCCGGAGAGGTCGGAGGCAGCGAGCGAAGCGAGCGTTGGAAGAGGGAAACGTGAAGCGGGTTCCCCCTCCAAGTTGACCGTGCACTGGATGGAATTCCGGTTCAACAAGCAGGGCCCGCCGGCTGCGGAGGAGCGCTCGGCCGAAATCGTTGACAGACGGGTGGATTCTCTGGTATTTTGCTCACTCCGGCGCTATCGTCTAGAGGCCTAGGACAGGTGGTTCTCAGCCATCAGACCGGGGTTCGAATCCCCGTAGCGCTGCCATCGTCAGGCCTGATTTCGATAATTCACAAGCTTTGGTTCCGAAGCCTCTCTTTTCCCTCGCCACCCGGCTGCGTTTCGGGTTATAATTCCAATATTAATAAGGGAGAGCAATGACCGAAGCCGCCGCGAGCACTTTAAACCGCCTTTTCCTCGATTCCTGCCGGAACCATAAAAAGCCCGACCGCATGATGGCCAAGAAGGCCGGCGTCTGGACCAAGATCTCGACCGACGAGGTCGAAGCGACCGTCCGGCGGCTTTCGCTCGGCTTCCAGGCCCTCGGCCTGAAGCCCGGCGACCGGCTGGCCATCCTCTCCGAGAACCGGCCGGAGTGGGTCCTGTCCGACTTCGCCGCGCTGTGCGCCGGAGCCGTCACCGTCCCCGTGTACACCTCGCTCCCCCCCGACCAGGTCCGCCACATCCTCGCCGCCGCGGGCGTGAAGTTCATCGTCTGCTCGGACCTCGAGATGTGGAGAAAGGTCGAGGCCGTCCGGAGCGGGCTTCCGGAGCTCGAGCGCGTCCTGATCGTCGAGGGGGACCCTCCGGCCGGGACGCGCGCCCTTTCGGATGTCGAGGACATGGGCCGCAGGATCGAGGCCGAGGAGCCGGGGCGTTTCGAGAGGGGCGCGGAGGCGGTCCGTCCGCAGGACCTGGCCTCGATCATCTACACCTCGGGGACAACCGGCCTGCCCAAGGGCGTCATGCTCAGCCACGCCAACTTCACGAGCAACGTCCGGTCTTTGG
>VGJG01000252.1 GCA_016867615.1 Candidatus Aminicenantota bacterium
CCTGGAGCTGGGGAAGCGAGGCGCTGATGTTGGGCAGCTTGATGATGTTGGCCTCGGGGGTCAGAGCCAGCTCGCCCAGCATGGCCAGGTTGTCGGGGATGCGCTGCGCCTCGGTCAGACAGTCGGCGAAGTTGGCGATGATCCGGCCGGCGAGCGAGATGTCGCACAGCACGACGTCCACGCCCGTGCCCTTTGTGAATCCCTTGATGATCGGAAAAAAGGAGAACGTGGCCAGGTAGGGGGCCTCGTCGGTCTCCGTCCAGTAGATTTTATGGGCGGTCATGAATCCTCCTCGGACCTCGATGTATGATTGAAATCCCCGGCTGGAAGTGCGGCCTGGGGCCCGCCTCCGGGCAGCGCGCAACTCGAGCCGACGCGGCCGCTCAGAGGGAGTTCCTAAAGTAATCGAAAGGGCACGGAGTGTCAAGGAATTCCAGGCAAGTTCCTTGCTCCCGGGAGCATCTCTTGAGGCGGATGAATGTCGCGGGCGGAAGTACTGCGGGCTGGCGGTAGGATTATTTCAGGTCCGCGATCTCCTCATGGCCGTTGCCCCTGCACAGCACCCATCTGCCGCTGAGGTACAGCTGAACGTTGGCGATGATGTGTCGGTCCGCCCATTCCTGGGGATAGAAGGCTTCCGTGTTGCCCCGGCTGAATTCCCGGGCGTAGAGGATGTATTCGGCCAGCCGGGCGCGGTCGTCAACGAGGATCAGTTGCGCTCGGGGTTCTTGGTCATGAATAGCCTGCGCCGTTGCGATCAATTCCTCTTCGTCGAGCCCGGAGGGGATCAAATAATACTAGCGCAAGAAATTTTTATAGGCCGCGAGCGGCAGCGCCCGGTCTTCAACGACGCGCCAGACGGAAAAGAACTCGCCTTTCTTCGGGACGAGGTCGAACCGCCCATAACAGATCAGGCCGAACTGGGACTGGGGTTCGAGAAGGAGCGGGATGAGTGTTGCTCCGGGCTGGTCGCAGGAGGCGTAGAAATCGCCCTTGCGCGCCAGGACCGGGATCTTCCTCTTCTCCGCTTCGATCCGCTCGGGCGGCAGCCAATCGATGTCGGACGGCTCGATGTCCGTGACGAAATAGGCTTCAACCGACAGGGCGGCGTCCCGGGTGAACAGGCCGACTCCGATGCCGTGACGGAGAAGGTTTTCGACGACCTGGGCCTTGTCGGAGGGAATGACATAACCCAGCGGCCGCGGCACAGTCAGGCGGGACGACACGAGCGGAAACCAATTCTTGACCGTCTCCTCCACAACCTTCATCCGCCCCGCATAGGGAAAGGGCTCGAGGTCCGAGGCCGTCACGGTCTCCCCCGCTTTCTTGTCGACCCTGAGGATCCCGCGCGCCTGGGAGGGGGGCGCCTCGAACCGTTTCCTGACGACCTGAAGAACCGAGGGGTCGCGCTTATAGTCCATGCGGAGGTGGATGACGTCGTCCTCAAAATACGTCCCCGCCCGTTCCCTCTCCTCTTTTCTCAGGCGGTTGACCATGGCCAGGATCTCCTCCCCGCGCCCGACCACGGACTCAGCCCAAAACCTCAGCCCCCACGCCTGCCAGGACGTCCGCTCCCTGAGCGTCGGCAGGTCATGTCGCGAGGCGCATTCCATGATGAACGACAGCGTCTGGTAGATGCCCAGGCTGTTGCGGCCGTCGTTGATCTCGACGGTGCTGTAGCGGAGCAGCGTCTCCCGGCCGCGGAGCATGTCGGACGGCAGGGCCGCCCCGGTCGCAGTGTTCATGCCCATCTCGTCGCGGACGACGTATTCGCCGAAGGTGATGTTTTTCTTCGCCAGCGCCCTCCGGACCTCGTCCAGCACGACCCGGCGGGAAAAAACCTGGATCTCGGGTGCGATGTTGATGTTGGACACGCACCCCAGGGAAACGCGGTAATAGTCGTCGCCCTTTTCGTGCATGTCGAGCGTCGCCTCGGGCATCCAGGCCCGGAAGACGCGGTGAATCGCCGCCGCGCCCCCGGACTCGAGCTTGACGTGGTCCCGGTTCATGTCCAGGTCCTGCTCGTTAGGGCGCCGGTCGGAAAGGTTCCCGTGGGGATTGCATTGGGGCATGACCAGAAAATTCGCCCGGCGGAGCCAGGGACGGAGCTCCCCCACGGCCAGATCCCGGATGAAGCCCAGGGCCGCCTCCTTGGGCGACTGCTCGTTGCCGTGCTGGGAGGCGAGAATGAGGATCGTCGGCCTGGATCGGTCGAGCTTTTCGGGCGAACGAACGCCCGACTCGGTGAGGACGCAGAGATAGAGGTCCTGGGAGGGATAGCCCCTCGCCTCCCTCGTCCCTCCGACGACCCGGACGGCCAGGTTCGCGGACGCGGCGGCCAGAGATCCCAGGAAACGGGCGACGTCTTCATGCTGCGTGTACCCGGTGAACAGGCATTCCTCGGCTGGGGTTTTGAAGGCCTGCGACGGCGCGGCGAGCGTCTGCGGCGCGGCCCCGACGACCGTCCCCGCAAGAACGAACCACGCCGCAAAAACCGGACTGATTCCCTTCTTCATTTTCCCTCTCCTCGGCAGATCCGCTTGCTCTCGGCCGGCGGGACTTCGCTCGACGACCACCGCCGGACGTCGGGCGGCCGCGGCGCTCGTCTCAAAAAAAATAGAAGAAATCATAGACGAATTTCGCCGTTTCGGCGATGAGCGCCTCGACATCGGCCCCCCGCGTCCGGTGGAAGTCTTTGGTCAGGACCGAGAGCGCCACGTGCCCCCGGCCGTCCGGAAGAAAGACGATCCCGCAGTCGTTGAACGACCCGCCCAGGGTGCCCGTCTTGTGCGCCACCTCGGTGCCCTGGGGGAGGCGCCCCTTGATCCGGCCCGAGCCCGTCTGGCACCGGCGCATGATGTCCAGGATCAGGTCGCAGGAGGTTTCGTCCAGGATGTCCTTGCGGAAGACCCTCTCCAGAAGGGCGTTCATCGCCCGGGGCGTGCTCCGGTCCTCCTCCTGACGGCTGAAGGCTTGGCGGACCCCGGCCGCGTACTCGGGGTCGCTCCGGAGGAGCTTCTCATAGACCTCCTCGATCTCTTCGGCCGGCCTGTTCTTGTAGGCCTCATAGTCCAGGCCGTAGACGTCGAGGATGAGCTTCTGGCAGGAGCGGCTGACGGACAGGTCCTTGATGCCCAGGGCGCGCAGGCGGTTGTTGACGTTCTCCGCGCCGACCTTGGCCAGGAGCAGGTCGGCCGCGGAGTTGTCGCTGAGGATCATCATCAGCAGGGCCAGGTTGCGAACCGAAAGACGTATCCCCGGCGCGACCAGGTCCACGAGCACGCCGCTGCCGATGTGGAGGTCGGCGGGCGCGAGGTCGACCTCGTCCTCCAGGCGGAGACGTCCTTCCCGGACCTGGGCCAGGAGCTCGACCAGGACCGGGAGCTTGAAGACCGAGGCCATGGGGAAAGGCTCGTCGGCGTTGATCAGCATCTCGCGGCCCGTCTCCAGGTGCTTGACGGCGATCCCGACCGTGCCTTCCCGGTCGCGGCATAGGCGCTCGAGCTGGACCCGCAGCCTGGCCAAGGACTCAACCGCTTTCGCCGATTCCGGAGAGGCCTGGGGCGCGGGTTCCCGTGCCGCCGCGGCTCGGGCTGCGGAGACGCCTTTCCCCGGAGCCACGTCCGCGGCCAGGCCGGGGACGAGGAAAAAGACGGCGGCCCCGATAAGGGCGGCCGCTGTTCCCGCGTCGCGCAAAAGACGATTGTGGCTATGAGATCCTCTGGCTATCATTCCTGGTCCTCCTTACTGTTTTTCTTTTTCTCCGGGGGGAGCGCCGGCGGCCGGGTCGAACTTAAGGCGGACGGTTTTCTCCTGGCCGCC
>VGJG01000253.1 GCA_016867615.1 Candidatus Aminicenantota bacterium
CTGATGAAGGATGGCCTCCAGACGGTCGAGCCGGTATTCCGCCCGGACGAGGAACACGCCGAAGACGAGCGCCGCCGGGAGGAGGATGGCGCCGAACACTCGGAGCCGCAGCCCTCCCAGGAAAAGGACGGTGATGGCCAGGACGAAGACGAAGAGCGCCGTCCCGAAGTCCGGCTCGAGAAGGATGAGGGTCATGACCACGACCACGGCCGGCAAAAGCATGAGCAAGGTCTTGCCCTCCCGGCGCTCTTTTCTCCTGTCGAGCCAGAACGCCAGGAACAGAACCAGGCTCAGCTTGGCCAGCTCCGAGGGCTGGAAGCTCAAGCCGCCGAACTCCACCCAGCGGTTGGTTTGAGCCCGCTCGGGCATGACGAAGCACAAGGCCAGGAGCAGGACGGACAGGAAGAACAGGCCGTGAACGAAGACCGGGCTCTGGTAGAAGGGCCTCCGGATGGAGAGGAGCAGGACAACGGCCAGGAAGCCGACCACGGCGCCCACGGCCTGGCCGGCCAGATAGTGGAAGGAGTCGCTGTGTTTTTCCGCGGCCAGAATGCCCGATGTGGAGTAGACCATAACCAGCCCGAAACCGGTCAGCGCCACCAGGGAGAAGAACAGGGGCCGGTCAAAATGTCCGGCGCGGAAAACCTCGGTCCGGGAGCTCATCGGCCTCCTCCCTCCCCCCGGACGAGGAGCCGGACCTCGCGCTTGAATGCGCGCCCCCGGTCCTCGAAATTGCGGAACATGTCGAAGCTGGCGCAGGCCGGCGCCAGAAGGACCACGTCCCCGCGGCGGGCCGCGTCGAACGCCAGGCGGACGGCTTGGCGCATCGTGCCCGCCTCGGCGAGGGGAACCGAGCCGGCGAGGGCGGCCCGGATCTTCTCTTTCGCCTGCCCGATGAGGATGACCAGCCTGCCCTTTTCCCTGAGGTCCGAACGGAGGGGGCGGAAATCGTCCCCCTTGTCCTTGCCGCCCAGGATGAGCACGACCTTCCCGCGGAAGCTGGCCAGGGCCATCCGCGCCGCGCTGACCGTCGTGGCCTTGGAATCGTTGACGAAGGCAACGCCCCGGACGGCGGCCACGCGCTCCAAGCGATGCTCCAGCCCGGCGAATGACCGGACCGAGCGTCTGATGGACGGAAGAGAAACGCCCAGCGCCCGGGCGATGAGGGCGGCGGCCATGACGTTCTCCAGGTTGTGGACGCCGGGGAGGGGGATCTCGCGGGCGGCCATCAGGACCCCGGGTCCGTCTCCGGCCATCACCAGCCGCCCTCCGTCGCAATGACAGCCGTTCTTCACCCGGCGGCGTCGGCTGAAGCCGAGGACCGAGGCCTCCGTCCGGGGGCCGAGGGACCAGACGAGGGGGTCGTCGCGGTTGAGGACGGCCGTGCCGCCCCGGTCTTGGCCGAGGATGAGCCGGGATTTCGAGGCCAGGTAGTCGTCGAACGTGGGATGCCAGTCCAGATGGTTCAGGGAGATGTTGAGGAAGGCCGCGACTTCGGCCCGGAACGAATCGAGGTGATAGAGCTGGAAGCTCGAGATCTCGGTGACGTAAACGTGGTCCGGCCGGCTGCGGCCGACGAAGGATATGAGGGGCGTGCCGATGTTGCCCGCCAGGAACGCCCGCCGGCCGGCTTCGCGGAGGATCTTGTGCGTCAGGGTCGCCGTCGTGGATTTTCCGCACGAGCCGGTGATCCCGGCCACCGTCCCCTTCAGGAACCGGCCGGCCAGCTCGATCTCGGACCAGACGGGAATGCCACCCGCGCGGGCGGCGGCGATTTCCGGGAGGGGGGGGACGCCGGGGCTGGGCACGATGAGGTCCGCGGCGAGGAACGTCTCCGGCCGGTGTCCGCCGGCCTCCAGGCGGACGCCGCGCTCCGTCCAGGGGGCGGCCTCGGCCGCGACTTCGGACCCGGGGCGCTTCTCGCTGACCGTCACCCGGGCTCCGCGCTCCAGGAGGAAGCGGCAGACATCCCGGCCCGTTCGGCCCAGGCCGACGACCAGGACGTTCTTGCCGCTGAGTTCCATGGTCATCTCAGTTTCAGGGTGGCCAGGCTGAAGAGGGCGAGGATGATGGCCAGCACCCAGAAGCGCACCACCACCTTCTCCTCGGCCCAGCCCTTGAGCTCGAAGTGATGATGGAGCGGGGCCATGCGGAAGACGCGCTTCCCCCCGCTCAGCTTGAAGTAAGACACCTGGATGAGCACGGACAGGGACTCGAGGATGAACACCCCGGCCACGGTCAGGAGGAGGAATTCCTGTTTGATGAGCACGGCCAGCAGTCCGAGCGTGCCGCCGATGGACAGGGAGCCGGCGTCGCCCATGAATATCTGGGCGGGGTGGGCGTTGTACCACAGAAAACCCAGGCAGGCGCCGGTGAAGGCCCCGGCGAAGACCGTCAGCTCCGCCGCCGAACGGACGAAGGTGATGTCCAGGTAGCGCGCCCAGACGGCGTTGCCGGTGATGTAGCACAGGGCCGTCAGGGCCGCGGCGCTGATGACGGCCAGTCCGACGGCCAGACCGTCCAGGCCGTCGGCCATGTTGACCGAGTTCGACGATCCGACCAGGATGAAGGCGATCCAGGGCAGGTAGAACCAGCCGAGAAAGGGCGCCCACTGCTTGATGAAGGGAAAGCTCAACCTCAGGTCGAACCGGCCGTGGAGCCCCATGACCACGAGGCACGCTCCCAGGGCCGCGGCGAGCAGGAGCTGAAGGGCGAGCTTCTGCCGGACCCCGAGGCCCTTCGCATTCTTTCTCCTGATCTTGAGCAGGTCGTCCCAGAGCCCGATCAGCCCGAAAAAGAGCATGCCGGCCATGGCCAGCCAGACATAGGCGTTGGTCAGGTTCCCCCAGAGCAGGGTGGGCGCCAGGGTGGCGGCGATGATGAGCACCCCGCCCATCGAGGGGGTGCCTTTCTTGCTCAGATGGGATTGGGGGCCGTCGTTTCGGATCTCCTGCCCGAGTTGACGCTTCTTGAGCCAGCGGATGACGACCGGCCCGAGAAGAAGGGCGAGCAGCAGGGCGGTGATCCCGGCCAGGGCCGTGCGGACGGTGATGTAGCGGAAGACGTTGAAAAATATGGAGAGGCTTTTCAGCGGGACGAGCAGCAGGTAGAGCACGTCAGGCCTCCTTGGTTCCTTTATCGAGGACGGCCACGATTTTCTCGAGATGGACGCCCCGCGAGCCCTTCACCAGGACCAGGTCGCCGGGGCGGAGATGGGCCGGCAGCTCGGCGGCCGCCCGGGACGCGTCCTCGAAGGACAGGATGCGGGAGGCGGGGAGGCCTCCTTCGGCAGCGCCCCGGGCCATGTGGCGGGCCAGGGGACCGACGGCGACCAGGAGCTCGAACCCCAAACCGGCGGCCAGGCGGCCCGCGGCGCGGTGGTACTCTTCGCCGGCCGGCCCCAGCTCGAGCATGTCGCCCAGAACGGCCACGCGGCGCGAAGCGGGAAGACGGGCCGCCCCGCGGAGCGCGGATTCCAGGGCCCGCGGGTTGGAATTGTAGCTGTCGTCGATCACGGTCAGTCCCCCGGGAAGTCGGAGGAGGACACCGCGCTGAGGAAACGGCTTGAGCAGCCCGAACCGGGGACGGATGTCTTCAAGGTGCAGCCCCAGGGCCAGGGAGACGCCGACGGCGGCCAGGAAATTCTGGATGAAACCCTCGGAGAAAAAGGGCAGGGTGACATCCGTCCTCTTTCCCCGGCAGTCCAGCACGAATTCCAACCCCTCCGGCCCCCGGGGCCTGACCTCCTCGGCGCGGACGTCGCACTCCCGGCCGAAACCGAACCGGACCAGGGGACCCCCCCAGTTCTCGG
>VGJG01000254.1 GCA_016867615.1 Candidatus Aminicenantota bacterium
AAGGGCGAGTCCTCGAACCCGAAGCCCTCCTGGCGGACGACGCGTTCGCTCTCGATCTTGACCACGGCCGGGCCGACCATCTCGGCCACCCGGGCGAAATCGAGGTCGGGCTTCTGCGGGTCGGTCGAGGCGATGAGGTCGGAGCCGTAGCCGGGGTTTCCGCCCTCGAGGACGGACGCCCGGTGTGTTTTCTCTTTTTCGGGCATGAGCACCAGCACGTATCCCGCGGCCAGGAGGCCGAGGAAGAAGCTGGCCAGAGCGATCCAGACGACCTTTTTCATCTTAAGTCCTCCAAATCTCGTTTAAGAATAACAATTTAGCATATCCGCCGGGTTTTAACAAATCGGCCGCAGCCGCTTGGTAGGCGATCAACACAGGTTAAGAAAAACGTCCGAAAACGCGCCGGGGTTGCAACCTCCACCCGGGCGGGGTATCATCCGCGGGGAGCGGAGAGCGCACGAATGAAGCTGAAAAAAGGGGTGCTCATCGTGCTGGAGGGGATCGACGGCTCGGGCAAGTCGACCCAGGCGCGCCGTCTCGTCGGCGCCCTGAGGCGGGTGGGCGTGGACACCGCGTTTTTCCGCGAACCCACCCGCGGCCCCTGGGGGCGGCTGATCCGGTCCAAAGCCTCCCGGCCGCGCAGCCTGACCGCCGAGGAGGAGCTCTTTCTGTTCCTCCTGGACAGGGGGGACAATGTCGCGCGGAACCTGAGGCCCGCCCTGAAGCGAAAACAGACGGTCGTCCTCGACCGCTATTATTTCTCCACGATCGCCTACCAGGGGGCCCGGGGGATCGGCCGGGACCGGATCCGGCGCCTGAACGAGCGGTTCGCCCCCCGCCCGGACCTGGTCTTCATCCTCGACGTGCCGCCCGAGCGGGGCTTGGGACGGATCGCGGGCCGGCGGCGGCGGGAGCCTCTCTTCGAACGCCGGGCCTTTCTCCGTCGCGTCAGGCGGAATTTCCTCGCTTTCCGGGGCCCGGCCTTCATCCATCTCGACGGCCGCGGCGACCCCCGGTCGATCGCCGCCGTCATCCGCGCCCGCGTCTTCCGCCTCCTGAAAAACGTTATGACTTCTTCCATTCCCCAAAGAAACGCAGGGAAAGCCCTCGATCGGGAATAGAGGCGCGGGGGGGTGTTGAGAAACCCGTACGGAGGCGGAGCGGGCATGGTTCCCCGACCGCAGGTCGGGGAGAGCGGAGCCGAAGTCGGAGCGAGCGGCCTCGCTGGGGCCGCGAGCGTGTTTCGAGACACCCCCCCTGCGCCTCCAGAAAGTCCTGAATTTGTCTTCCCCCGCGTTTCTGTTGTATCCTGACCCCATGCCCGACTGGAAAAAGCTCGTCCTGAAGATCAGGATCCGCAAGCCCTCCCGGGAAAAAAGAGAGAGGATCTTCCGGATCACGGGGCGGACCTGCCTCTTCCTCCTGGCCGCCTTCCTGGGACTCGGTTTCGGGACCTATTACGCCGTCACCAGGAACCTGCCCGATGTCGAGGAGCTCGAGCATTTCGAGCCCTATATCATCACCTCCGTCCTGGGCGACGACGGACGGGTCGTCAAGGAATTCGCCGTGGAGCGGAGGCTAGAGGTCCCCTACGAAAAGATCCCCCAGGTCCTCCTGAGGGCCGTCATCGCCACCGAGGACCCCCGGTTCTTCGGCCACCGCGGCGTGGACCTGATCGGCATCCTGCGCGCCGTGAAGGAGAACGTCTTCGGCCGCCGCGAGGGCAAACCCCAGGGCGGGAGCACGATCACCCAGCAGCTGGCCACGTCGCTCTTCCTCAGGCGCGAGCTCACCCTGCGGCGCAAGCTCAAGGAGGCCGTCCTGTCCCTGAGGGTCGAGCGCCGGTATTCCAAGACCAAGATCCTGGAGATGTACTGCAACCAGTTCTATTTCGGGCACGGCGTTTACGGCGTCGAGTCCGCCGCCCACCTCTTCTTCGGCAAGAGCGTCGCCGACGTGACCCTGGAGGAGGCGGCCATGCTGGCCGGCATCTTCCGCGGGCCGTCGATCTATTCCCCCTACAACGCCCCCCAGCTCATGCTCCAGAGGCGCAACCATGTCCTGCGGCGGATGATGGATGCGGGAGCGATCACCCGGGCTCAGGCCGAGGAGTCGATGAGCAAGCCCCTGGCCGTCCTGCCCCTAAGGCGCGCCTCTTCGGACTTCGGGGCGTATTTCTTCGAGGAGGTGCGCCGCTACGTGGAAAAAACCTACGGCTACGACGCCCTCTACCGCCAGGGCCTCAAGATCACGACGACCTTCAACGCCGAGATGCAGGCCTTCGCCGAGTCGGCCGTGGACCGGCAGCTGCGGTCCATCGACAAGAGCCTGGGCTGGCGGAAGGACAAGCGGAACCTCCTCGGGGAGGGCCGGGATGTCGAGGAGGTCTGGCTGGAAGCCTGGACGTCCTCCCAGGTCGAGCCCGGGACCTTCGAGGAAGCCGTGGTCCTCGCCGCCGACAAGGCCGAGGCCCTGGTCAGGGTCAAGAAATACCGGGGCCGATTGGGCAACAAGGACATCGCCTGGACCAAGACCCGCAACCTCGACCAGCTTCTCAAGCCGGGAGACGTCATCCAGGTGGCCCTCAAGTCCGTGGACGAGGAGAAGAAGGAGTTCGAGGCTTCGCTCGAGCAGGAGCCCGAAGTGGAGGCCGCTTTCCTGGCCGTCGTTCCCCAGACGGGGGAGGTCAAAGCCATGATCGGGGGGCACTCTTTCCGGAAGTCCGAATTCAACCGCGCCACCCAGGCCCTCCGCCAGGCGGGCTCGGCCATCAAGCCCTTCCTCTATACCGCCGCCCTGGAGACCGGCTTCACCGCTTCCACGCGGCTGATCGACGAGCCCACGGATTTCGTCGACAAGTGGTCGGGCCAGGCCTGGTCGCCCTTGAACTACGACCGCCTGTTCAAGGGCGCGGTCACCCTCCGCAAGGGACTGGAGGAGTCCCGGAACATCGTCACCGCCAAGGTCTTGGAGTCGATCTCGCCCCAAACGGGCGTGAACGCCTGCCGGAAATTCGGGCTGACGTCGACGATCTATCCCTACCTCTCCCTGTCCCTGGGAACGTTCGAGGTCACCCTCCTGGAGCTCCTCTCGGCCTATACCGTCTTCCCCAACCGGGGGGTGAGGGTCGAGCCGTATTTCATCGCCCGCATCGAGGACAAAGCGGGCAACCTGCTGGAAGAGGCCAAGGTCGAGGTCGAAGAAGTCATCCCGCCCCAGACGGCCTACCTGATGACCTACATGATGCAGGGAGTCACCGCCCCGGGCGGAACGGGCTGGTCGGCGGGCCCCCTGACCCGCGACAAGCCGCTGGCCGGCAAGACGGGCACGACGGACGATTTCTCGGACGCCTGGATGCTGGGGTTTTCCCCCTCGCTGTGCGCCGGCGTGTGGGTCGGACGGGAAACGAAGATGGAGATCGCCCCGCGGCATTCGGGCGCCGTGGCCGCCCAGCCCATCTGGAACGAGTTTTTCAAGAAGGTCATCGAGGCCGAAAAAGCCCGGGCCGCCGCGGAAGGCAGGGAGCCGACCCGGGAGGAGTTCGCCGTTCCGCCCAACATCGTCTTCATCGACATCGACAAGAAGACGGGCTACCTGGCCGCTCCGTCCTGCCTCTGGCCGTTCCGGGAGGCCTTCCTGGCCGGGACCGGGCCGACGCGGTTCTGCACCATGGAAGATCACATGATGACCCTGGATTACTACGGAACGGACAAGGCCAAGGAAGAACGGGACTGAAAAAAAAGGCCCCCGGGATTCCTCCCGGGAGCCGTGGTTTGTTTCCTGGTCTCTGTCAGTCCTTCCTG
>VGJG01000255.1 GCA_016867615.1 Candidatus Aminicenantota bacterium
CGGCAGGCCGGCCCGGTGAGGGATTTTTTTGACGAGGGGAGCGACATGCTCGAATATCTCCTGTTCATCGGGGAGGTCGAACTCGACGAGGTGGACTTCCTTCTTCAGGGAATCGGGAAGCCGGTAGCCGGTGGAGAGGATGACGACGTGCCGCCCCTGCCCCTTGCGGGCGTAATAGAAATCCCGGAGTTTGCGGGTCAGACGGGGGTTGTCTCCGAAATGCTCGGGCAGGTCCTTGAAAAGGACGATTCCCTTCCGGCCGGATTCCAGGATTTTTTCCAGGGCCGCCGCCGGGTCCGATTCTGGCGTCGTCCCGGCGGGAGAAGAGGCCAGGCCGCCGGCGCAGGTCCAGACATCGAAATCGCCCTCCATGCCGAGCGACCTCATCAGGGCCTTGAGGCCGGTCTCCACCCGGTCCTCTTCCCAGGAGACGATGTAGATCAGGGGATAGCCACCGCGGACGGCGTCCGCCAGCTTCTCCAGGCTCTTTTGAATCCTCATCTCTTCGACCCCTCGGAGAATCCTATCTCCCCCCGTCCTTCCTGTCAAATAGGAAGACATCATACCTGTTCGCCCTGTTTCCAGTCCCGTGGGAACCCATGAAGCTCTCGGGACGTCCTATCCAAGACAAAGCCCCGTCCGCAAAAGATCCCGGACATGAAGATCGATTTGACGTCCGAATCCTAAAAAATCAATGTGCCGATATATTTGACCTGTTGATCCTCCTGCCATCGCGGACCTTCCCGATGATGATCGTGCTGACGAGCGGGGCGAGGATCGAGACGACCGTCCCTCGAATCAGGCCCAGCGGCCCGAAACTCAGGCGGACGGCCGTCGCAAAGACGATGACGCTGATGCCGCCGACGAGCGTCGACCTCATCAGGGCCGCCGAAAATCCCGGCCCGTGGGAGACCGCCGTCGCAACCAGCGCTCCCGTGAACACGGCCGGAAAGATGGCGAAGACGCCGCCGATGAGCGCGCCGCCCGCCTTGGCCAGCAGGACCGCGAGGGCGACGATCGTCCCGCCGAAGACGGCGCGGGCGGCGATGAGGAGCGGGCCGGACGGACGGACGCGCTCCGCGTCCGCGCCGGGCTGTGGAATCCGTCCCAGACGCCAAAAGGCGAAGGCGAAGCAGGCGGCGTAGAGGAGTACGCCGGCCCAGTAGTCGTCGAATTTCAGGGCGACGAGCAGGGCCGAAAGCCCGCCCCAGACGGCCAGCGCCGCGGCCAGCGCCGTCCCGAGTCCGCGCCCGATGAGCGAAATCGCCGTAAGCAGGTACAGGCAGCTGATGCCAAAAACGGCGGGGATGATGCTTGTCGCCCGCACGGCGGCGGCCGGGGACTGGGTCCAGCCGATGAAGAAGACGGCGATGAGGACGGTCGAGGGAAAGCCGATGACGAGCCCGCCCGCCCTCGAGCCGCGCCGTTCCGCGAGGGCGACGCCCAAGGCGATCCAAGTCCCGCCGACGACGAAGGACAGGACGAGCTTGACAAGAAAGGCGGGGTCCATCCCGCCGAAGCTACCAGATCAGCCTCGCCGGGTCAAATCCGCACTTTTCCGGCCGGTCCGTCAGATATAATGCCCTGAGCGAGCTATCTTATTCAAATTCAATCCTTTAGACTGAATCAAAAACCTGATGCCGAAGCAAAAACAGGGCCAGCCCTTTGGTTGACAAATTCAGCTTAAGACGTTATTTATTAATTGAGGCACGCTTTTCACGAGAGGAGTCCGCATGCCGCGCCCGGGAGGAAAATCCTTTGCGGCCTCTATTCTCCCCTGTTCCCTATTAGTTTTATGCCTCCTATCGGCCGCCGCCTGCGATTCATTCCCCCTGTTCAACTTATTCGGCGAACGGGAAAACGACTCGAAGAACTTTATCATCCACCCCGTCCTTGACCTGGACCAAATCAAACGCGTGGGAAGCGTCTACGGCACGCCGGGCGGGGGCGCGGGCGGCGCTCCCCACAACGGGATCGACATCGGCGTCGACCCGGGCACCTTTTTCGTCGCCGGATGCGACGGGATCATCATCAACATCGCCCGGAGCGAAGACGAACATTCCGAGGTCGTGGATGTCGCCCTGAGATACAACGAGGAATTCACGATCAGCTATCTGTTCGAACCGAAAAAGAACCTCGTTGTCGAGGAAGGCGACCTCCTCAAACGCGGCGACCTCATCGGTTCCGTCGGAAGGCGCGAGGCCGGCTACATCGATCAGTGCGTCCATTTTTGGGTCAAGAGGAACGGCCGGGCCGTCTGTCCCGTGCCCTATCTCAGGCCCGACCTCAGGATAGGGCTGAACAGCATCTATCGGACAATTGGCGGCCGGACCCCGGCCAACCTCTGCGCCTGTCCCGAGCACCAACATTACTTTGCCTATGGAAAATGACAAAAAACATCCTTTCCCTCTGCCTGTCCTTTCTTCTCCTGGGCGCCGGGACCGCCCAGGCCAAAATCCTTCGCGGACTGACATTCGACTTCGGCGGGGTGACGGCCCTGGGCGAGGTGGGCAGCAACCTCAGCCCCGGATTCGCCGGCTCCCTGACCGTCAGCGGCCCGTCGTTGGGGATTCCCCTCGAGCTCTTCCTGAGAGCAAGCCGGCAGAAGAAGCAAGAAACCGAGAGCACCCGGCTGACGCTCCTGCCCGTGTTTCTTTCAACCCGCCTCGAGCTGCGGAGTTCGGCGTCAAGGGCGAAAACGCGGCCCTATCTGCTCTTCGGCCTGGGCGGGATTTTCGAATCAGCAACTTTCCCCAAGGAGAAAATGGTTAACTTTGACCCCGGGCTGCTGCTGGGATGCGGCATCAAACACGCCGTGGGACCAAAGTTGTCCCTGGTTTTGGGGGCGCGCTATTTCTTTGCCTATCAAACCTATCAGCGGGGGGCGGAACTCAACGGTCATTTTATTCAAGCCGGATTCGGTCTGGACTGGCGCATTTAGATAAAGACTTAAGCCGTATTCTTCCCCGTAGAGTTCAGCCCGGTCCGCCGGCTTTCAAAAAACGAAGTTCCCTGGAAGAGCCCCTCGGCCCTCCCGTCAGCCCGCCAGGCTTTTACGTCGCGGCCTTGCCTCCGATGGACATCACGGCCGTTTTGACCGTCGGGCCCGAGACCGAGTCGCCGGGATCGAGGTCATCGCCGACCATCTCGATGCCCTTGAGGACATCGGCCAGGTTGCCCGAGATCGTGATCTCGGCCACGGGGTAGGCGATCTCCCCTTTCTCGATCCACAGGCCGAAGGCGCCCGTGGAGATGTCGCCCGTCGTGGGCACCAGCCCGAAGCCGATCGTCCCCGTCAGGAGCAGCCCCTTGTCCACGGATTTGATGATGTCCGCGGGCTTGCTCGTTCCGGCGGCCAGGTGGAAATTCGTCGTCCCGCCGGCGTTCCCCGTCGAGGCCATCTTGAGCTTCCGGCCGTAATACGTGTTCAGCAGGTAGCTCTTGAGGACGCCGCTCTCCATGACCAGGGTCTTTCGCGCGGGAACGCCCTCGGTGTCAAAGGGCGCCGTGCCCCGGCCGCCCGGCAGCAGGGCGTTGTCATAGATGGTGATGAGATCGCTGCCGATTTTCTGTCCGAGCTTGTCGAGGAGAAACGTCTGGCGGCGGTCGAGAGCCGGGCCGGAGATGCACTGCGCCAGGAATCCGAGAAGAAGGCTGCCCGTCACGGGCGCCTCGAAGACGACGGGGACGTTCTGGCTTTCGACCTTGCGCGCGCCGATGAGGCGCGTCACGCGCTCGACGGCCTTCTTGGCGATCGCCTCGGGAGAAAGCAGGCCGGCCGCCGATGTCGCCACTTCGT
>VGJG01000256.1 GCA_016867615.1 Candidatus Aminicenantota bacterium
CGGCTTCGAAGGCTTGGTGGAGAAGCGGTTTCGCCCCCTGGGCTACAACGACGTCTCCGGGATTCTTCAGGTCGGGGGGACGATCTTGGGCACATCCAACAAGGCCGATCCGTTCCATTATCCCGTGTCCGAGGCCGGCGGGATCGTCCACCGGGACCTGTCCGACCGCGCCCTGGCCAACGTCGAGGAGGCCGGCCTGGAGGCCGTCTGCTGCCTGGGCGGGGACGGCTCGATGACCATCGCTCAGAGGCTCGGGGAAAAAGGGCTTCGGGTCGTGGGCGTGCCCAAGACGATCGACAACGACCTCTGGGGGACGGATGTCACCTTCGGCTATGACTCCGCCATGTCGGTGGCCGCGGAGGCCATCGACCGCATCCACACCACGGCCCAGTCCCATCACCGGGTGATGATCGTCGAGGTCATGGGCCGCCTCGCCGGCTGGCTGGCCCTGGGGGCGGGCCTGGCCGGGGGCGCGGACGTGATCCTGATTCCCGAGATCGATTTCGAGCTCGAAGCGGTCTGCGAAAAATTCCTGTCCCGCCGGCGCATCGGGCGGAAGTTCAGCATCGTCTGCGTGGCCGAGGGCGCCAAGCCGCGGGGCGGAGAGGTCGTGACCCAGAGGGAAACGCCCGCCGGCCAGGGGCGCGTCCGGCTGGGCGGCATCGGCGTCCGGCTGACGGAGGAGATCGAACTGCGAACGGGCCTGGAGGCCCGGGCGACGATCCTCGGGCATCTGCAACGGAGCGGAACGCCGACGCCTTACGACCGCCTTCTGGCGACCCGCTTCGGAGTGGCGGCCGCGGAGATGACGGCCCGGCGGGAGTTCGGCCGGATGGCCGCCCTCCGGGGAGAGGACATCGTCACCGTTCCGCTCGACGAGGTGGCCGGCCGGATGAAGAGGGTTCCGTACGGACATCCCCTTCTCAAAGTGGCGCGCTTCGTGGGAACGAGCCTGGGCGTCGACGACTGACGCGCCCTCTGGAGGGGTGAGTCTCAACAGACGGGGAAAAAAAGCCGGCTCTTCGTATTATAAGCCGCACACTCCCAAATAGGGTATTGCCTTTCAGGGCGCCCCAAGATGTTGGGGCTTCGGAAATCCCCGTTGTTTTCCTCCAGGGCGGAAGCTGCTTCCTGATCGTAATCAGGGAGCCGGAAAATCACCCCCGGGTTCATCTCCGGGGGGGATGGACATCTTTTCCTCCCCCCGTTACATTTCCCCACGGAATTGAACGTGAGTCTTCTTCGCGGCGGGGGGGGAAGAACTCCTCTGAGGAAGGACGCCTGTCCGGCTGTGCGCTCTCATCGGCGCTGAACCCGGAACCCGCCGCCGCTCCGCGTGGGCGGAGAGGAATGAGCGAAAAACGAGAGGGACAGAAAAGGGCCTGTCGATGAGAAACAAGTCGGTCATGCTGGCGGTCGTCCAGGAAGCGCAGCGCAAGCTCATGCGCTCGCTCCTTCTCTCCCAGAACATCGCCGTTCAAGAAGCGGAGACCGCCCACACCGTCCTGGACACGATCCGCCGCCAGAAACCCGACCTGGTCGTCATCGAGATCGACCTTCTCTATACGTCCATTCAAGTGGCGCACCTGCTCAAAGTCGAAGCCCGGTGGGCGGACACACCCCTGATCGCCCTGACGTCCAGCGGGCTGGGAGACGAGAGGAAGGCGATTTCCGCCGGATGCGACGCCTACCTCAACATGCCCATCGACCCCCAGTCCTTCCAGAAAACCGTCAACAGGTTTCTGTTCAAGAAGCAGATGGACACCTTCGCCCAGGGGGAAGAGGAGGCGCTGGAATCGGGACGGGTCCTGATTTACGCCTCGCCCTTTGAACAGAAGGCCATCCAGGAAGTCCTGCTTCAGAACAACCTTCAGGGCCTGATGGTTGCGGAGGAGCTCAAGGTCCTGGAGACGGCTCAGATCGAACGTCCGGACGTGATCTTGCTCGATGTCGTCCGGCCCGAGGGCGACGGGATCGAACTCATCAAGTCTTTGAAGGAATCCGCGGCCACAAGTCCGATCCCCATCCTCATCCTCGTCCCCCCCGAAGCCCAGGAGGCCAAGGCGGCCGGACTGGCCGCGGGAGCCGATGATTTTCTGGTGAAGCCCTACCGGCAGATCGAGCTCCTGGTCAGGATCGAATCGATGCTCAACCTGCGGAAGTACAGGCAGCAGGCCGCGGAATCCAAGCCGGAATCCGGGGTCCCTTCCGCGGAACGAGGGGAAAAAAAGCCGGCCGCCGGCGACCGGGACCAGTCCGTCGTCCTCATCGTCGGCGAGACGGAGAGAGAGCTCAAGTCCGTCCTCCATGCCCTGGAGTGCCTGCCCATAAAACTCGAGAAGGTCCCCTCGGGGATGGAGGCGCTGGCCTATCTGCGCGGCGGCAAGGTCCAGCTGGTCATCGCCGATTTCCTCCTGCCCGACATGGACAGCTTTGAATTCTTCAGGAGGATGAAGGAGACCCCGGGCTGCCGGTTCGTGCCCGTGATCGTCACGGCCTGCGTGGACAACGAGGAGATCAAGACCAAATGCCTCGAGCTGGGGGCCGAGGACTGTTTCTCGGCTCCGGTCAACGGCCGGGATCTCAAGGCCCGGGTCAAGGCCCTGTTGAGCGACAAGGCCCGCTTCGACAAGATGCAGTCCCAGCTCGCCGTGGCCCTGCGCTCGGCGATCATCGACTGGTCGACCGGCCTTCACAGCCGGAGTTTTTTCAACGCCTTCCTCAACCTCGAGGTCAGGCGCTCGGTGCGGCACAACTACCCGATCAGCATGATCCTGGTCGACATCGACCATTTTCAGGCCTTCAACGACAGCTACGGCTCGCCCGCCGGCGACGCCCTCCTGCGGGAGCTGGCCCTGATCATCCGCCGGGGGGTGCGGGACATCGACCTCTGCGCCCGGCTGGGCGGGGACGAGTTCGGCATCATCCTGCCCTACTGCGACCGGGCCGGGGCGTTCATGGTCGCCCAGAGGATCAAGCAGGACATCCAGGCCCACGAATTTTTCTTCAACTCCATCAGCGACGCGGACAAGATCTCGGTCAGCATGGGCATTTCCATGTTTCCGGGCGATACGGGGACTCCCGCCGAAATGATCGAGAAGGCCGAGACGATGATGCACCTCGCCCGCCAAAAAGGCCTGAATCAGATCGGCCTTTAAACCGACACCTGCAACGGTTGATCTCGCAGAAAGCAACATCACACAAAAAAATGCTTACGTGGTCCGTTGTGCATGGCGGCCCAAAGGCCGTCTGATGTATGATGATCCCCCATGTTCGACCAGTTGTCGGAACGGCTGCAGAAGGTCCTGAAATACCTCAGGGGCGAGGCCAAGGTTACGGAGAAGAACATGGCCGAGGCCCTGCGGATGCTCCGTCTGGCCCTCCTCGAGGCCGACGTCAATTACAAAGTCGTCAGGGACTTCGAGGAGAGGATCAAGCTCCGGGCTCTCCACCGGGACGTCCTGGAGAGCCTGACCCCCGCCCAACAGGTCATAAAGATCGTCAGGGACGAATTGACCGCCGTCCTGGGCTGCGAGGCCAAGCCGCTGGCCTTCGCTCCCGCCCCCCCCTCGGTTTTCATGCTGGTCGGGCTCCAGGGCAGCGGCAAGACGACGACCTGCGGCAAGCTGGCCCGCTACGTCCAACAGCAGGGACGCACCCCCCTCCTCGTGTCGTTCGACCTGAAACGGCCGGCCGCCCAGGACCAGCTCAAGCAGATCGCCGGCCAGGTCAAGGCGGCTTTTTATGAGGCGGCCGGGGGACGGCCGGCCTCCCCGGAGAAGACT
>VGJG01000257.1 GCA_016867615.1 Candidatus Aminicenantota bacterium
CCACGAAATTCCACTTGTTGGTGTAGTCATAGGCCTTTTCCTTGTCCTGGTGGATGGCCTTGCAGACCGCGGCCACTCCGGGAGTGTACCAAATGGCGAAATCGTCGAAATCCCTGATGCGGCATTTGAGGTTGACGCCGATCTTGCCCCGGTAGAACTTGTGAAGCCTCATGGCTTCCTTGGAAGGCTGCTCGGCCTTGGCCAGAAGCTCTTCCACGGTGATGTTTCTCTTCTCCATGATTCCTGACCTCCTTATCCCCTTTCGGGGTCGTGTCGTTATGATTTATGAAAGGAGCGTTATTATAAACTCTTTCCCGGTAAATTTCATCATTTTTTTAAGACCGTCGACACGCCCTTGCCTACGACGGGCCGCGCGTTATAAAATCCCCGCCTAAAATGAAAAAAGAAAAAGAAGGGTCGGAACGGAACATCGACGAGCCCGCGCCGTCTCCGGAAGAGGTCCGGCGGAAGCTCCGGTTGTTTCTGATCTTCGCGGCCCTCTACCTCGTCCTGGCCGCCGTGGCCGTCGTCTTCCCCTACGAATACCGCGACTCCGACTCCCTGGCCTACCAGCACATCGCCCGCTTTCTGGCGGAACGGCCCGTGGCGGACTGGGTCCGGCCCGAGTGGTGGGGCCACGCCGGGAACCAGGGGCTCTTCCGCGACCATCCTCCCGGCATCTTCTGGCTTCCGGCGGCTCTCATCCGGCTGGGCGTTCCCGGACCCTCGGCCCCCCTGGCCGCGAACTTCCTCTACCTGCTCCTTCTCCTCCTGGCCCTGCACGGCCTGGTCCGGAAATTTTCAGGCTCCGTTGCCGCCTGGTCGGCGGTCTTCGCCTTCGTGCTGACGCCCATCTTCATCCAGTATTTGATGCGGGCCAATCACGAGCTGCCCCTGACCCTGGCCGTCGTCGCCGGGCTCTACGCCCTGTCCCGGTGCGAAGACTCGCTCCGCTGGTCGGCGCTCTACACCGCGGCCCTCCTCCTGGCGGTGTTCATCAAAGGAGTGAGCGGCCTGGCCCTGACGCTTTCCTCGGCGGCCCTCTGGGCTTTCGTTCTCAGGAACGGGCGCGTCCTGTCGGTCATCGCCGCCGGCCATCTTTTCGCCCTGGCCGCCGTCGCCGGCTTCGAAGCGCTCTACCGTTCCGCGGCCGGAGAGAGCTTCCTAAGATTCTATCTCGGCTTCCAGGGAGGAAAAGCCGTCGAGGCGGGCTTCCAGCCAGCGAAGAAGGTCTACAACCTCGTCTGGTACTTTGCCCGCATCCTCTGGTTCGCCGCTCCCTGGGTCTACTTTCTGGCCTTCCACGGCCTCCGCTCGCTCAGGGCGCGGAGCGGCCTTCTCCGCGACCGGTTCCTGCGGCTGTCCTTGGCGGCCTCGGGGGCGATCGTGCTTTTCTTCTCGATGTTCGACCGCAAGGCCGACCGCTACATCTTCCCGGCTTACGCGCTCCTGGCGGCGGCGGGGGCCGTGGTCCTGGAAACGAGGAAGCCCGGCTGGAGGCGGTTCTTCGGCAAGCCCCCCGTCCGCTTGGCTCTCTGCCTCTGCGGCCTGCTGATCGTCCTGACCCTGCTGAGGGTTTACTTCCACACCTACCACTACCGGTTCATCCGGCTGTGGGCTCAATGACCTGAGGCCGGAAGGCGTACTTCCCCTCCCGCTTCTCCACCCGGCCGAAAAAGTGCTCCGGGTCGTGCATGAAGCCGAAGATCCATCCCTCGGCCAGGCCCTGTTCATAGAACCTCTTCTTCTGCCGCATGGTCTCCAAGGGGAACAGGTCGTAGCTCATGACGTACGAAGTCCGGACGTGGGCCGCGGTGGGAACCATGTCCCCCATGATGAACAGCGCCCGCCCTCCCCCCTCGACCTTGACCGCCTGGTGGCCGCGGGTGTGCCCCGGCGCGGGCAGGACCGTGATCCCGGGAGCGATCCGCGTCTCTCCCTCGACCAGCCGGAGGCGCCCGTCCCTTTCCAGGGGGAGGTAGTTGTCGGGCAGGTAGCTCGACTTGTCGCGGTCGTTGGGCTCGAGGGCGTCTTCCCACTCCCCTCTCTGGACGACGTATTCGGCCCGGGAATAGACCGGAACGACGCGCCCCTCCTCGTCCCGGCGCGTGTTCCCGCCGCAATGGTCGAAGTGGAGGTGCGTGTTGACCACGAGGTCGACTTCCTCGGGCCGCACGCCCTCGCCGGTCAGGGCGCCGACGAGCCCCTCCTCGCGGACCAGGCCGTAGAGCTCTTTCAGCCGGGCCGGCATGCGGTCGCCGATCCCGGTCTCGATCAGGACGGTCATCCCCCCGCCGCGCACCAGGAAGGAATTGAGGCCGAGGGTGATGCGGTTCCGCTCATCCGCGGGGAAGGACCGCGACCAGAGGGCCTTGGGCACGACCCCGAACATCGCGCCCCCGTCCAGGGAGAAAAAACCGTCCCGGAGGCCCGAGACGCGGAGGCCGCCCAGCGAGAGCTCCCTGGAGTTCATCGGAGCAGACGCTCCAGGTCGTAGGTCAGGCCGCCGCGGTCTGTTTCCGCCATCTCCACGACCCCCGTGTCCATGCGCAGGGCGTCCTCGGGACAGGCCTCGACGCAAAACCCGCAAAAACAGCAGCGGCTGAGGTCGATGACGAACCGGGAGGGCGCCTTCTGGACGTCCGGGTCGGGGTCCTCGACGGCTTCGACGGTGATGCATTCCGAGGGACAGACCGTGGCGCACAGCATGCAGGCCACGCAGCGCGGACGGCCGCTCCCCTCCCGCTTCATCAGGCGATGGAGGCTCCGGTGCCGGGGGGGCAGGGGCTTCCTCGCCTCCGGGTACTGGATGGTCACGGCCCCCCGCCGCTTGGTCCTGACCCCGAAGAACCGCAGGGTGTGGAAGACCATATTGACCGTGAAATGACGGAAGGTGATCCAGGCGCCCCGGAGGATCTCGAACAGCACGGTCCAGGCTTGTCTCATGTCAGAGGCTCAACACCGCGGCGGTCAGGATGATGTTCGCCAGCCCCAGGGGGATGAGGACCTTCCATCCCAGGTCCATGAGCTGGTCGTAGCGGAACCGGGGATAGGTCCAGCGGATGAGGATCTGCAGCCAGCAGAAAAAGGCGACCTTGAGGTTGAAGGCCAGGACTTGGAGGAGGACGACGAGCCACGGGGCCAGGGCCCAGGCGCCTCCCCAGGGAAAGGCGAAACCGCCGGAGCTCAGGTAGGGCACCTGCCAGCCCCCGAAGTAGATCGTCGTCGCCAGGCAGGAGACGATGACGATCTCCATGAAATCGGTGAACATGAACAGGCCCCACTTCAGCCCGCCGTACTCGGCAAAGAAGCCGATGATCTCCGACTCCCCCTCCGGCAGGTCGAAGGGCACGCGCTTGGTCTCGGCCAGCGCGGCCACGAAGAAAACGGCGAAGCCCAGGGGCTGGAGAACGACCCCCCACCGCGGCAGGAATCCGAAGAGCAGCTTCCCCTGGGCGGCGACGATCTCCGAAAGCCTGAGCGAGGGGAAAACCATGACCGCCCCCACGAGCGCCAGGCCGAGGGCCACCTCGTAGGACAGGAACTGGGCCGCGCCGCGCATCCCGCCCAGGAGGGCGAAGCGGTTGTTGGACGACCAGCCGCTGAGGAGGATGCCGTAGATGCCCAGGCTGAGCATGGCCAGGACGAACAGCAGCCCGACGCCGGCGTCCATGACCTGGAGGGTTATCGTCCGGCCTCCGATCGTCACCCGGTCGCCGAAGGGCACGACGGCCACGGTCACGGCCACGAAAAAGAAAGAGACGAAGGGCGCC
>VGJG01000258.1 GCA_016867615.1 Candidatus Aminicenantota bacterium
GCGGAGTTCTTCGAGGCCTCGCCCTGCCCGCGCCGGCTGGACTTCGGCTCGGAGAGAGGCGGCGGCCGCCTGACCGTCCTCCGCCTGGGCTTCAACTCCCCCCTCGGCGACGAGGCCTTTCCCGCCTCGCCGCCCGGCTCCTACAGGGCACGGACATGGGAGGAGATCGAAGAGTTGTTCCGGCATGAGGATTAAATCCCTGGCCAAGGTCAACCTCGGACTCGAGGTTCTCGGTCCCAGGCCGGACGGATATCACGACCTCAGGACGCTGTTCCAGTCCGTCAGCCTGGCCGACGAGCTCTTTTTCTTCCCGGACGACGGCGGCCGCATCGTCGTCCGCGGCGACGACCCGGACATCGCCTGGGACGAGAGCAACCTCGTTCACCGGGCGGCGTCCGCGCTGCGCGGGCGGCATCCCGGTGCGCCGGGAGTCCGGGTCGAAGTCCGCAAGCGCATCCCCCCGGGCAAGGGGTTGGGCGGCGGGAGCGGCAATGCGGCCATGACCCTCCTGGCCCTCAACACCCTCTGGAGCCTGGGCCTCGACCGGGCGGCGCTCGCGGACATCGGACGCCGCCTGGGCGCGGACGTCCCCTATTTCCTCGAGGGCGGGCTGTGCCTCGGTGAGGAGCGGGGCGACAAGCTCACCCCCCTCGAGGACCTGCCGACGCTGCCCGTGGTCATCCTCCTGCCTCCCTTCTCCTGTCCCACGGCCGAGATCTACGCCGCCCACCGGCTCGGCCGGGAAGCCGCTCCTCCCAAGTTGACTTCGCGGGGAGAAGACAGTAAAATAGTGCGGTTTTTCGAGAAGCGCGAACTGCGCTTCCTGGAAAACAGTTTAGAAGCGACCGTTTTTCGCTTCCATCCTCGACTCCAAGACCTCAAGGCCCTTCTCCTGAGCCGGGGAGCGGAGTTGTCCCTGGTGACGGGGTCGGGGTCGGCGGTTTTCGGCGTGTTCCGCGACCGGGGACAGGCCGAGGAAGCGAGGGAACGGGCGGAGCGCGAGTGCCCCGCCGTGCTGGCGGAGACCGTGTCCCGCGACCGGTACGGAAGGGAGATCCGTGCTGGGGTGTAGCCAAGCGGTAAGGCAGCGGACTTTGGATCCGCGACCGGAGGTTCGAATCCTCCCGCCCCAGTCATTGCCCGAACGAGGCGAAGGACGAGAGGCCGAAACATGAAAATATTCTTCGGATCCTCCACCCCGGCCCTGGCCGGAGAGGTGGTCAAGTACCTGGACCTGGTTCCGGGCAAAAGCGTCCTGGAGAAGTTCAACGACGGCGAGATCCACTTCTACATCGACGAGAACGTCCGGGGCGAGGACGTGTTCGTCATCCAGTCCGGAGCGCGCGACGCGAACTTCCATCTCATGGAGCTCTTCCTCATGCTCGACGCCTTCAAGCGCGCCTCGGCCGAGCGCGTGACGGCCGTCATGCCCTACTACTGCTACGCCCGCCAGGACTGGAAGGACAGGCCCCGCGTGCCGGTCTCGGCCCGGCTGGTGGCCGACCTCCTGGAATCCTCGGGCGCGGACCGCGTCCTGACCATGGACCTCCATTCGCCCCAGATCCAGGGGTTTTTCTCGATCCCGGTCGACAACCTCGTCGCCGCCCCCGTCCTCGAGACGCACATCCGCGGGCTCAACCCCCAGGGGCTGTGCGTGGTCTCGCCCGACGCCGGGGGCGTGGGCCGCGCCCGGCATTTCGCCAAGAGGCTGGAGGCCACGCTGGCCATCATCGACAAGAGGAGGCCCGAGCCCGGCGTGGCCCGGGCGATGAACGTCATCGGCGACGTCCGGGACCGGGACGTCCTCCTGTTCGACGACATGGTGGACACGGCCGGCACCCTGACCCAGGGCGCCCAGGCCCTGCGGGAGGGGGGGGCCCGCCGGATCCTGGCCGCCTGCACCCATGCCGTGCTGTCCGGCCCGGCCGTGGAGAGGATCGAGCGCTCCGAGATCGAGCAGCTCATCGTCTCCAATACCATCCCCCTGGGCGAGAGCGCCCGGGGATGCAGGAAGATCGTCGTCCTGTCCGTGGCCGAGCTGTTCGGCGAGGCCATCCGGCGCATCCACCTCGGCCAATCGGTCAGTTCGCTGTTTCTGTAAGGAGAGTCAAGATCATGAGCATCACCATCAAAGCGGAGAGAAGGGAGACCGCGGGCAAGAACGCCTGCCGGCGGCTTCGGAGCGCGGGCCGCGTCCCGGCCGTGATCTACGGCGGGGGCGGGGACAGCCTGCCGCTGGCCGTGGATAAAAAGGACGTGCTGGCCATCCTCAAGTCCGAGTCGGGGGAGAACACCCTGTTCAAGGTCGGCTTCGACTCGGAGCTCCTGGACGCCATGATCAAGGACCTGCAGACCGACCCGGTCTCGGACGAGCTCCTGCACGTGGACCTCATCCGCATCTCCATGGACAAGGTCCTGCGCGTCTCGGTGCCCGTCCTGCTCAGGGGGGAGCCGGTCGGCGTCAAGGCCGAGGGCGGGTTCGTGGACTTCATCACCCGCCAGGTCGAGGTCGAATGTCTGCCCGGGGACATCCCGGAGAGCCTGGATCTCGACATCAGCCGCCTTCACCTCCACCAGGCGGCCAAGGCCGCGGACCTCGCTCCGCCCGCGGGGGTCAAGATCCTCAGCGACCCGGGGACGGTCCTGGTTCTTGTCTCCCTGGCCAAGGAGGAGGCGGTGAAGAAGCCCGAGGGCGAGGAGGCCGAGGCCGTCGAGGAGAAGGCCGAGCCCGAGGTCATCAAGAAGGAGCGGGCGGAGAAGGAAGAGCCCGAGAAGCCCGAGAAGAAGAAAGAGAAAGAGAAGGAGTAAAGATTGTGGGCGGTGGTCGGTTTGGGCAATCCCGGGTCCGACTACGCCCGCACGCGGCACAACGCCGGGTTTCTCTTCGTCCGTCGTCTGGCCCGGGCCTGGGGCGTGCCTCTCGACCGCCGGCAGTGCCGCTCCCGGCTGGGCGTCGCCCGGCGGGGGCGGACGACGGCCGTCCTGGCCCTGCCCCAGACGTACATGAACTTGAGCGGGCTGGCCGTCCGGGCGCTTCTCGATTCCCGGCGCATCCCGCCCGAGAGGCTGGTGGTCGTCAGCGACGACCTGGACCTCCCCCTGGGCCGCATCCGCCTGAGGCCGGAGGGGGGAGCCGGAACGCACCAGGGGATGAAATCGGTCGTCCGGGAGATCGGGACGACGGGCTTCGCCCGCCTGAGGCTGGGCATCGGGCCGAAGCCCGCGGCCATGGACGCCGCGGACTTCGTCCTGGCCGAATTCGAGACCGAGGAATGGGCGCCCCTCGAGGAGAGCCTCGACCGGGCGCGGGAGGCCCTGGAGCTCGTCCTGGCGGGACGGGCGGCGGAGGCCATGAACAGAGCGAACGCACTCCTTGCTCCTTCCCCGAGGAGGGGGAGCTACAATCCATAAGGAGGTCCTATGAACCTTTACGAAACGGGGTTTCTGATCGCCCCCAACCTGTCCGATGAGGAATCGGAGGCTTTCATCCGGCAGATGGCCGAGGTCATCGCCGCCCGGAACGGAAAGCTCATCCGCACGGAGAAGTGGGGCAAGCGCCGGCTCGCCTACCGGCTGAAGAAGTACGGCGAGGCCGGCTATGTGTTCTTCCACTATGAGGCCCTTCCGGACGCCGCCCAGGAGCTGGCCCGGAGACTGCGCCAGTCGGAATCCGTCCTGCGCTACCTGACCGTCAGGAAAGAGGACGCCCCGAACGTCCGCAGCAAGCGCAAGGCCCGCAATCAGGCGCGGCG
>VGJG01000259.1 GCA_016867615.1 Candidatus Aminicenantota bacterium
CGTCCGGGCCGTCCGGGCCGGCTTCGACACCAATTCCCGGATGGAGAAGAACCCCCCATGTCCGAAATGACCAAGCAACCCGAAAAGGAAAAAAGAGAGGAAGGCCTCGAGAACGAGGACTACGCCAGCCTTCTGGACCAGTACCAGTTCAGCGCCAGGGAGATCGCCTTCGGCTCGCTCGTCCGCGGCCGCGTCGTCCGCGTCGCCGCCGGCCATGTCCTCGTCGACGTGGGCCACAAATCCGAGGGCATGATCCCCGCCGAGGATTTCGACCCCGCCGACCTGCGGCGCCTCAAGCCGGGCGATACGGTGGACGCCGTCCTGGAGAGGTCCGACCCCAAGGAGGGGGCCCTCATCTTCTCCAAGCGCAAGGCCGATACGCAGCACGCCCTGGACAACCTGGAGAAAGCCTTCCAGGCCCAAAGCTGGATCACGGGCAAGGTCGTCGAGCGGGCCAAGAACGGTTACCTGGTCAACGTCGGCATCCCGACCTTCCTGCCCGATTCCCATGCCGACCTGAGGATGGTCCGCGACCCGGCGGCGCTCATCGGCAACGCCTACAAATTCAAGGTCATCAAGTTCGACCGCAAGACCGAGAACGCCGTGCTGTCCCGGAAGCTGTTCCTCCAGGAGGAGAGGGAGAAGAAAAAGAAGAAGGTCTTCGGCGCGCTCGTCCAGGGCCAGAGGCTCAAGGGCACGGTGCGGTCGCTGACGAGTTTCGGGGCCTTCGTAGACATCGGCGGCATCGAGGGACTGCTCCACGTCTCGGACATGTCCTGGGGCAAGCTGGGCCACCCCTCGGAGATGTTCCAGACCGGCCAGGAGGTCGAGGTTGTCGTTTTGGACTTCAACGAGAAGGAGGAGCGCATCTCCCTGGGGGTCAAGCAGCTCACCCCCGACCCCTGGGCCGACATCGCCGAAAAATACTTCCAGGGCCAGAGGGTTCAGGGCCGGGTGGTCAGCCTGACCGATTTCGGGGCGTTCGTCGAGCTGGAGAAAGGGGTCGAGGGCCTGGTGCACATCTCCGACCTGAGCTGGTCGCGCAAGCTCGTCCACCCCAAGAAGCTGCTCGCCGTCGGCCAGGAGGTCGAGGTGACGGTTCTGGACGTCAACCCCGACTCGAAGCGCATCTCCCTGGGCCTGAAACAGATCCAGCCCCATCCCCTGGAGATCCTCAAACTGAAGCTCAAGCCCGGGAGCCGGATTACGGGCCGGATCACGAGCATCACGGATTTCGGGGCGTTCCTGGAGGTCGAACCGGGGATCGAGGGCCTCATCCACATCTCCGACCTGTCCTGGGAGAAGGTCAAGCACCCCTCCGACAAGCTCAAGGTCGGGGACGAGGCCGAGGCGGTGGTGCTCAACATCGACGTCGAGAAGCAGAAAGTCTCCCTGGGCATCAAGCAGCTCCAGGGCGACATCTGGGAGGATTTCTTCGCCCGACACAAGACGGGCGACCTGCTCAACGTCAAGATCGTCCGCTTGGCCGACTTCGGCGTGTTCGTCGAGGTCACTCCGGGCATCGAGGGCGTCGTCTTCCTTTCCGAGCTCGACGAGCGCCGGATCGACAACCCGGCCGAGGTGTTCAGCCCGGGCGAGGAAAAGTCGGCCAAGATCATCAAGATGAGCGCCCGGGACAAGAAGCTGTCGCTCAGCTTCCGCCAGGCCCAAGCCGAGATGCAGCGCCTCGACTACCAGAAGTTCATGAGCGGCCAGGACGACCGGCTCACCCTGGGCGACCTCATGCGGGAAAAGTTGGAGAGCATCAAGTCACAGAGATTGTCAGCCGCCAAGAAGGAGGGGAAGGCCGATGATTAAAGCCGATTTGATCAACAAGATCTCCAAGGACATGAACATCCCCAAGCAGGAGGCCGAACAGGGCGTCAACCTCTTCTTCACCACCATCCGCGACTCCCTGCTCAAGGGACAGGAGATCGAGGTCCGCGGCTTCGGCAGCTTCCGCTTCCGGACCCGTCCGGGCCGCACGGGCCGCAACCCGCGCACCGGGGAGACGGTCTCCGTCCCGCCCAAGAAAGTCCTGTATTTCAAGCCCAGCAAGCAGCTCAAGACGCTGATCAACAGGGCCGGCTGATGGAGTTCCTGACCGCTCCCTGGCGGGAAGTGTACGTCCGGAAGCTCTGCGGCCGGACGAAAGGCTGTGTTTTGTGCGCGGCCTTGAATCAAAGGGATGACCGACGGGCTCATATCCTTCACCGGGGAGCCCATAACTTCATCATTCTCAATAAGTTCCCTTACACACCGGGCCACTTGATGATCGCCCCCCTGCGCCACACGGCCCATTTCGAGAAGGCTTCCCGTCCCGCCGCGGAGGAGATGGCCGGACTGCTGAAGCTCTGCCTCCAGGTCCTGGGGGTCCGCTACCGGCCGCAGGGTTTTAACGTCGGAATGAACCTGGGCAAATCGGCCGGCGCGGGAGTCACGGAGCACTATCACCTCCACGTCGTCTGCCGCTGGGAGGGCGATTCGAACTTCATGCCTTTGGTGGGCGGCACCAAGGTCTTTCTCGAGGACCTCGATGCGACCTACGACCGTCTGAGGCCCCTGTTCGATGCCCGGGCCCGGGGCGGGACCGTGGTCCATAAGACGAAAGCCGGGGCCGCCGCCCGCCCGGCGCGACGGAGAAGACCATGAACTTCGACCTGAGCGAAGAACAGGGTCTGCTGAGAGAGCTCGTCAGGGATTTCTCCCGTAAGGAGATCGCCCCTCGGGAAGCGGAGCTCGAGGAAAGGGAGGAATTCCCCGGGGAGATCATCCGCCGCCTGGGCGCGCTGGGGTTGTTGGGCATGAACGTTCCGGCCGCCTACGGCGGCCAGCCCATCGACTCCCTGTCCCAGATTCTGGTCCTGGAGGAGCTGGCCAGGGCTTCAGCCGCGGTGTGCGTCATCGTCAGCGTCCACTCCTCGCTGTTCTGCCATGCTCTGACCCATTTCGGGACGGAGGAGCTCAAGAGGAAATACCTTCCGGCTGCGGCCCGCGGGGAGCTCCTGGGCGCCTTCTCCCTGACCGAGGCCAACGCCGGTTCGGACGCCATGGCCATCAACACCGCGGCCGTCCGCCGCGGCGACCTGTTCATCCTCAACGGCCGCAAGGCCTGGGTGACGAACGGCCGGGAAGCGGGAGCGGTCATCGTCTTCACCGCGGCCCCCGACCCCAAGGGCCGAAAGCGGCTCAGCGCCTTCGTCGTCGAGCCCGGTTTTCCAGGCTTCAAGGTGACAAAGGTCGAGAAAAAAATGGGCCTCCACTCCTCCCCGACCGCCGAGATCACACTGGAGGACTGCGAGGTCCCGGCTTCGAACCTCCTGGGGGCTGAGGGCGAGGGGGCGGCCCTCGCCCTGAACGGTCTGGACCATTCCCGCGTGGGGATCGCCGCCCAGGCCGTCGGGCTGGGCCAGAGGGCGCTGGAGGAAGCCGTCCGCTACGCCAGGCAGCGGGAGGCGTTCGGCCGAAAGATCGCCGATTTCCAGGCCGTCCAATTCCTGCTGGCCGACACCGCCACCGCCGTGGAAGCCGCCCGCTGGCTGACCTACCGCGCGGCCGTCCTCAAGGATTCCGGCCGGGCCTTCGCCGCCGAGGCCGCCATGGCCAAGCTCTTCGCCTCGGAGGCGGCCAAGCGGGCCGCCGACCGGGCGCTCCAGGTGCACGGCGGCTACGGCTATTCGCGGGAATACGCCGTGGAGCGGATCTACCGGGACGCGCGCGTCCTGACGATCTATGAGGGAACGTCCGA
>VGJG01000260.1 GCA_016867615.1 Candidatus Aminicenantota bacterium
TGCCAGCCGCTCCATTCTTTTTCCTTGAGGATGAACTCCCGGCCCTGGAGGCTGACCTTGGCCACGGGGTGGACGGGGTCGATCCAGACATGGAAGTCCACCGAGGTCTCGGGCTGGCCGGTCCTGAAGGAGTTCGCCGGCCCGGGCAGCCGGGCGTCCACGCGGTTGCCGATGACATAGACTTCGTGGACGCGGGCGCCGCCGATGTCTTCGTTGACCTCCAGGACGCGGGTCGTGTAGTAGTTGCAGATGCCGTAGCTGCCCAGGACATCGGGCGTTCCCATTCCGGAGAACGTCCGCTGGCGCGAGGCGACGGGAGGATAGTTGGCCGGCATCTTGAAGATCGTGGCCGGGATGTCGTGGTCCTCGAGATGCTGCCAGAAGGCCCGGCCCCGGCGGAGATTGACGACCCGTCCGCCGGAGAGCGGCAGGACGACGTTCCCCAGGCGCAGCGTCCGCTTGGCGTCCTCGGTCAGGGCGGCGCTGAAGACGGGAAAATACTTATTGGGGTCCCGGTGAATGAAGTCGAAGATCCCGTGGCCGCCCGGGTCGCAGCCGGTGATGAAATTCGACCAGGCCACCGGGCTCTGGGGCGGGATGCTCGTCCCCAGCGGGCGGAAGCTGCCTCGGCCGGCCAGCTTGCGCATCGCCGGCAGATGCCCGGCCCGCATCCACTGCCGGACGAGGTGATGGTCGAGGCCGTCGCAGCCGAGGATGATGACCTTGCGGGCCGTCGCCCGTCGGCCCTCGACCCTATGGACGAGGCCGGCCGCCGGGCCCAGGCCCAGCCAAGCGGCCCCGGCCGCGCCGGCTTTGATGAATTCTCTGCGCTTCATTGTGTTCTCTTGGGCTTTTTTTTTGATTCGGACGGAGTGGATTTGCCGACCGCCGAGGGCGGTTTTGCAGTCGCCGGAATCCCGGCCGGAATGAGCGGCTTCCCGTCCATATGGGCGGGCGCCGTCAGCCCGAAAAGGTCGAGCACGGTCGGGGCGATGTCGATGATGGCCGGCTTCGCGGTGTTGAGCGGCCGGCTGCTGAAGAGCACTCCGGGCACATGGACGGGGTCGATGCAGTGGTCGCCGCTCCAGGCTTTGACGTTGTCCTCGAAGACCTCTCCTCCGACCTTGCCCGTCACCGAGTCCCAGGAGACCCGGTAGCCGATGTTGTAGCCCATGATGAGGTCCGGGCTGTTCTCCTTGTAGGGGCCTCCGGGAAGCTCGTCGCGGTCATAGACGCGGCTGACGGCGATCTCCCGCTTTTCCTCGTCGCGCAGGCCGTTCAGGCGGCCGATGAGCTCCTGCTTCAGGCGCTTGGTCTCCTCTCCCGGCTCGACGATCCCCCGGCTCTCCCGCCCCTTTTGATTGATATAAAGACCGCCCAACCCGAGGCCGTAGGCTTTGGTCCTCGTCCAGTCCACGTCTTTGAACCATTCCTCGGATGACGTTTTGCCCTCCTTGAGGACCATATAGCCGCTGCGGCAGAGCCAGGTGTTGAGGTTGACCCCGCGGCGGAAGGATTTGAAGCCGTGGTCGGACATGACCAGAAGCAGGCTCCGCGGGCCGAGCGCAGCGCGGATGCGGCCGATCATACCGTCCATTTTCTTGAAGAGATCCCTGAGGACGTCCTCGCTCATTTTCGTCGCCGCCGAGCGCCGCGAGGGGTGATCCTTCTCCAGGTAGCGGAGGAACATGTGCGAGATGCTGTCCGTCGTCTCGAAGACGCAGACGACGAGTCCTCGGCGTGTCTTTTTCAGGGCGTTACCCAGCATGGCCTCCCACTCGGCGTGATGGGCGTAGGCCAGGTCCAGGAAGGCCTGCTCGTCGAGCACGCCCTCGTTGAGAGCCCAGGTGTCGTTGGCTTCGCCCAGGGTGACGAAGGGGCCGAGGAGCTTCGAAAGATACAGGGAGTAGATGAAGGGATGCGAAATGGGCAGGGCCGGCTTCTCCGGGTCGATGTTGAGGGGGGTGACGTACATCTCGAAATGCGGCTCGGTCTGAAGGAGGAGGAATTTGCACAGGGCGCGGACCTTGACGCCCAGCCCGGGTTTGAAGGCGATGCGGACCCAGGGCGTCAGCGCGCCCTTGCGGAGAGGAATTTTCCGGCCGTCGACTTGGAGCGCGGCCGAGGCCCGGTCCGACGAGAGCTTGATCTTGAGCGGCAGTCGGACTTCCTCCGGTTTCTTGAGAAGGGAATTCTCCGGGCCGGAGAGGAACGTCGTGACGGTGTCGCCCTCGATTTTCACGGGAATGGCGATTCCGCCCTCCCGTTTTTGGATCTTTTCCGGGTCCGAGGTGTAGAAAGAGAACGTTCCCTGGCTGCCCTTGAGGTCCGGGGCGCACATGCCGGACAGGAGATGGCCTCGGAAGGGCTCGGCTGGAAAGGTGATGGGAACGCGCAGGATCGTGCTGAAGATGCCCTTGTCGCCCAGGATCTTCCAGAAGGGCACGCTCTTTCTCAACCCCTGGATGACCGGCTTGGAGAGGGGGATAGCGTATTTGCCGACCGAGAGCGTGCGGCGCGGCCGCCCGATGCGGGCCGAGGACAGGTCGGGCAGATAGGTCCGGGGGTCGCGGCTCAGGAAGTCGTAGATGTTGTGCTTGGCGGGGTGCGCGCCCGTCATGAACGACGACCAGGCCACGGGCGAGATAGCCGGCGTCGTCGTCTGGAGCCTGGCGTAGGCGCCTTCTTTCTTTAGGGCGGCGAGGTTGGGCAGAAGCCCCTCGTTCATGTAGCGCTCGACGAGCGTCGGCTCGAGGCCGTCCAAGCCGATGATGACCGCCCGGTCGATGCGGCTTTTTCGGTAGGGATTTCCTCCCTTGAAGACACGGAAGAGCATGCGGATGGGCCATGAAAGAAACGAAAAAACGGCCAGGAAAAAGGTCAGGAAAAAGACGAGAAAAGACGATAAGAAGGCGAACCCGGCTCCGGGCCCGATGTAGGCCCAGGCGGGCGTGGAGAGGGCGATGAGCAGCCCGGAAAGGGCGAGGGCTCTGAAGACCGATTTTTTGCTCACCTTATATTATACCCTGAGGTGATGATCTTCGCCAGGTCGGAGATCTTGATGTCCCCGCCGCACTCCGCGGGAGCTAAAAACACGGCGTCGTCCCAGGTGTGCATGCCCTCGAGTCCCGGCGTCCTGCCGAAAACGTCTTTTTTCCCGGCCGACCCTTTGAAGTCGAACCCCGGCTCGGCCAGGACGACGAGGTCCGGCCCGAGTTCCGCGTAGGGACCGTGGTAGATTTCGGCCGCGTCGAACACATGGCGGACGACCTTCCGGCCGTTGTGTTCGAGGTTCGACAGGGAAGAGGTGATGTCCGCTTTGAGTGACGGAATGTCCGAATCCTCGACGCTCCCCCTGGGAAAACGGTTTCTTCTATTGATATAGATGCGGTTGGGGTCCAGGGCGAAAGCGCGGCTCGAGGGCGCCATGTTTTTCAGATCGCGCTCGGACGCGGCCTCGAAAACGAGGTGTCCTTCCTGGGCGAGCCAGGCATTGAGAGCGACCTCGGTCTCGATGCCCGTGAAACCGTGATCGGAGAGCATAAAGAGGGAAGCGGCGCTTCCGCCGACGCCGTCCAACCGTCCCGAGATTTCTCCGATGAGCGCGTCCACGCGGCGGTAATAATCCATGGCCTTGTCGTGAAAGGGATGGCTTTGGTCCTCGACCGCGCCCCAGTGGAAATGATGGAGCCTGTCCGTTCCGGTGACGACGAACTCGAAATAATCCCAGTCCTGCTTCCAGAAATAG
>VGJG01000261.1 GCA_016867615.1 Candidatus Aminicenantota bacterium
ACGATCTCGAACAGGCCGGAAGCCGCGGTCCGTCCGGCGAGAGCGCCGGGAAGGAGCGCCAGGACGATGACGAACTTGGCCGCGGCCGCGGACAGCGTCCAGGCTTCCCTCAGGGCGGGCCTCCGGGAGCTGAGGAGGATGAGCGGCACGGCGGCCAGGGAAACGAGGACGGCCAGCAGCGGCAGGAGCGAGGGGACCGCCGGCGGGGCGCTCATGGGAGGGCGGCCTCCATACCGGGCGGCAGGATACGGACGAGAAGCCCCTTGATGATGAGGACGTTAAGAAGCCCGATGACGATCAGCGAAGCGGCCAGGACGAGGGTCGGAAGGAGCATGGAGGCCGCGACTTCCCCCCGTACGGAGGACGGGGCGACCGGCGCGGAGCGGGTTTCATCCTCACGGCCGGCCGGTTTCAGGTACAGCCTCTCGATCACCCGGAAGAAATACACGGCGTTGAGCAGGCTGCTGGCCAGGATCACGGCCAGGAAGACCCAGCTTCGGTTGCGGATCGTCGCCAGGGCCAGGTACCATTTGCTGAAAAAACCCACGGTGGGCGGCAGGCCGATCATCGACAGCGCGGCCAGGGTGAAGGCGGCCGACGTCCAGGGCATCCGCCGCCTCACTCCGGCGTCCAGGGCCGGGATGCGCGAATGGCCCAGCTTCAGCCGGAAATTCCCGGCCGCGAGGAACAAGCAGGCCTTCATCAGCCCGTGGTTCAGGACATGGAGCACGGCCGCCAGGAGGCCGAGAGGATTGGCCAGCCCGATGCCCAGGCCGATGTAACCCACCTGGGCGATCGAGCTGAAGGCCAGCAGGCGCTTGAGCTCGTCCTGGGCCATGGCCATGATCGAGCCGTAGAGGATGCCCGCCGCGGCCAGCCAGGAGATCGCCTGGGCCAGGGGCACGGTCCGGGTGACGAAATTGAGCCCGAAGACGAAAAACAGGACGCGCAGCAGGCCGTAGGCCCCGATCTTGGTGCCGATGGGGGCCATGAGCGCCGAGGTGGCCGTGGGGGCGTAGGTGTAGGCGTCCGGCAGCCAGCCGTGGAGGGGGAAGAGGGCCATTTTGACCCCGAAGCCCAAGACCATGAAACACAGGGCGACGATGATCTCCGGCCCGGCCCCAAGCAGCGGCAGGATGGCTTTCAGGTCGGCCATGTTGAGCGAGCCGCTGTTGATGTACAGGAAGCCGACGCCCAGGAGATAGAAGCAGCCGCCGACCATGCCGATGACCAGGTAGCGGAAGGCGGCCACGGGCGATTTCCGGTCGCCGACGGCGATCAAGCCGTAGAGAGACAGCGAGGCGATCTCGAGGAAAACGTACAGGTTGAAAAAATCCCCCGTGAGGACGATGCCGTTGAACCCGGTCATCATGAGCATGATCAGGGCGTAATACGGCCCGTGCTTGCGCTCCGGAATCTCTGAGGCGACGGTCAGACGGGCATGGATGAGGACGAGGAGGGCTATGACGTTGATGACCGCGGTGATGAAGGCCGACAGGGGGTCGAGGACGTATTCGATCCCGATGGGCGGCAGCCAGCCGCCGAACCGGTAGCGGAGCGTCCCCACCTCGAGGACGCGGAAGACGTTGTGTACGGAAACCGCCGCCGCGGCGGCCGTGAACGCCGCGGCCAGGGGGAAGGGCGAACGCCTGAACTTGAGGGCCGCCAGGGGAACGAGCAGGCCGCCCAGGAGGAAGAGGAGCGGAGCCAGGGCCGGGGAGTTAGTCGGGATCATGCTTCAATTTTTCCAGGAGTTCGTTCTCGTCGAGAGTCCGGAACCGGCGCCAGATGGAGATGATCAGGGCGAAGGCCACCCCGGAGGTGGCCACCCCGACGACGATGGCCGTCAGCATCAGGCAGTGGGGCAGGGGATTGATGTACCGCGCCGTTTCGGCCGCCCCCAGGGCCGGGTCGAGGATGGGCACGGTGGCCTCCCACTTCGAGGCGCTGGCCACGAAGAAGAGGATGATGGCCACCTGGAGGATGGACATGCCGATGACCTTCTTGATCAGGTTCCTCTTGAGGACGATCCCGGCCAGGCCGATGGTCATCAGCAGGAAGATGAACCAGTAGAAATAATGGCCCACCAGGAAGTCACGCATCGGGCTCTCCGTCGAGCAGGTCGTCGTAGATGGCCACCAGGACGGCCATGACCGCCAGGCCGACGCCGGCCTCGACGGCCAGGATGCCCCAGGAGCGGCGGAGGGGCTCGAGGGCGGCGAGGGGAACGGCGGCGTAATCGAGGAACGTCCCCCCCAGGAGCAGGGCGGCCAGGCCGGTCCCGAAATAGACCAGCACGCCGAGCAGGCTCAGGGGCGTTCCCAGCCTGCTCGGGAACTGCTTCTGGCCGAGCTCGGAGCCCAGGGACAGGCGCAGGAGGATGACCCCGGCCGCCAGAAGCGTCCCGCCCTGAAACCCGCCCCCCGGGCTGTAGTGGCCGTGGAAGATGACGTACAGGCCGAAGAGCAGGATGAAGGGCGCCACGAGCGAGGAGATGAGGTCGATGATGGGGTTGTTCTCATTCCTTCTCATGGCGGCTCCTCTCCCGGCGCAGCAGAAGGTAGCAGATCAGGCCGGCGGTCAGGATGACCGTTTCCTCTCCCAGGGTGTCGTAGCCCCGGTAGTCGGCCAGGATGGCCGTGACCATGTTGTCCGTGTGGGTCTCCGCCTTGGAGCTTCGGATGTAATGCGTGGGGGCGTTGGGCGTGCCGGCCGGGCTCGTTTCCCGATGGGTGACGCTCAGGGCGTCGCCCCGGTTGGGAAAGCCGGTGGCGGCGTAGATGAGCAGGCCGCAGAAAGCGGCCAGGAGGAGGATGTTCGCGGCTTTCAATCCGAGCTCCTGCGGGTCGTCTTGAAGATGAGGATGAGCAGCAGGACGCCGGTCACGCCCGCGCCGACCGTGGCCTCGGTGAAGCCCACGTCCACGGCGCCCATGGCCGCGTAGAGCAGGGCCGAGACGAAGCTGAAGACCGTGAGCGAGACGACGGCCGTCAGGAGGTTCTTGATGGTCAGGGCCGTCAGGGCGGTGAGGAGCAGGACGACGAGCAGGACGATCTCGAGCTCGGGATGCATTCAGTCCTCCTCTTTCGTCGCCGCGGAGTCGCCGGACCGGTCGCGGCGGAACCAGGGCTTGAGCCCGACCTGGAACGCGGCCCGGGCCAGGGCGTGCGTGGCGGTCGGGTTGGTCAGGCCGACGAAGGTCAGGATGAGGAGCAGCTTGGCGGCGTTCAGGGTGAGCCCCTCGACGAGGAGGAGGCCCAGGACGAGGAGCATCACCCCCAGGGTGTCGCTCTTGCCCGTGGCGTGGCAGCGGGAGTAGAAGTCGGGGAGGCGGAGGAGGCCGATGCTGCCGATGAGCAGGAAGAAGGTGCCGGCGGCCAGGACGGGCAGGGCGGCGATGTCGAGCCCGCTCATTTCTTCTCCTTGCCCGAGGTGAGGTATTTGGCCACGGCGATCGTGCCGATGAAGTTCAGGACGGCGTAGGCCAGGGTGATGTCGATGAACATGTCCACCCGGTCGAAGATGAACCCGATGAGCAGGATGAGGACCATGGTCTTGGTGGCGATGGCGCTCGCGCCCAGCATGCGGTCCGGAAGGGTCGGGCCGACGATGACCCGGTAGAGGGGCAGGGAGATGATGACCGTCAGGGACGCGGCCAGGACGACGAAGAACCAGTATTCAAACATGGCGCGCCTTGCGGAACATCTTGACCTCGGAGACGATGTCGGCGGACCGGTCCCCGTAGA
>VGJG01000262.1 GCA_016867615.1 Candidatus Aminicenantota bacterium
TCCAGCCAAATCTCCTTGGAAGCGAAATGTCCCCCGGGGGAAGGCGATTCCGGCAGCTTCCGTCTCGGATCACCGGCCGGAAAAATGTTTTATTCCCGCTCTTGACATTCCTGTAAGGGCGGCGGTAAGATTCGACTCTCATGAGGGGGGTGGGGCTCTTTCTCAACAACGGCGATATGCCGCCGTCCGCTGAAAAAAAGAGCATTTTTTCCTCCCTGAAAAGTTTCCTTAAATCACGGCGCAAGTCCCGCCCCAAACCCGAGAACGGCAAGGGGGACGGGCCGGCACGCCGGTTTTTCAAGCTGGCCCCGAACAGCAAGAGCATCACCGTCATCTTCCGCTGGCTGGTCATCCTGGTCCTGACCTGCTTCGTCGTCTTCAGCCCCGAGAAATACACTCCCCAGAGGTTCCTCCTCATCCTGGGCCTGATCGCCGCGTATTTTCTCTCGAACCTTTTCCTGTCCTTCATGAGCGAGCGGGCGTTCCAGAAAGCCAGGGTCGGCAGGTTCCTGTTCTTCGTGGACATCCTCCTCATCGCCGTGGTCATGTATTTCATCCGGGGGTTCGAGACCGACCTGTATCTGGTCTTCTTCCTCATCATTTTCGTGGCGGCCATGCAGCATGGGGGGCTGCGGCGCAGCTGGGTCACGGGCCTGGTCACGGCGGTTCTCTACCTCAGCCTCTACCTCAGGAACAACACGCTGGAATCCCTCCTGGATTCCTATGTCCTTCTCCGGGTGCCCTTCTTTTTTCTCGTGGCCGTCTTCAGCTCCTTTTACATCGACCAGCTGGGCAGGGAAGTGGTCCGCCGCAAGCAGGCCGAGGCGAAATCCGAGCAGGTCCTGGAACAGTTCAAGACCCTGGTCAACACCATTCCGGACATCATCTTCGAGCTGGACGAGACGGGGAATTTCACTTTTATCAGCGACGCGGTCCGGGGGGCGGGATACAGCCCCGAGGAGCTCCTGGGGAAGCACTTCAGCGCCATCGTTCATCCCGAAGAACTGAACCACGTGAGCCGCAATGTCATGCTCGGGGTTCTTCAGGGCAAGACGGTGGGGGAGCTGGACGCGCCCAAGCTGTTCGACGAGAGGAGGACGGCGGGACGGATGACCAGAAACCTGGTCATCAAGATGCTCCTCGGCCCCGCGGCGGTCGGGACCGAGCCGTACATCTACGTGGAGATGCATTCCTCGGGGAAATGGGGGTTCGACGCGGCCACGGGAAAGAAATCCCTTCAGGGCAGCTTCGGCATCATCCGCGACATGAAGGTGCCCGAGCTCAGGCACCGGGCCGACAAGAAAAACGGGAATTCCGCCCCGGTCAATCGACGATAAGGACCCTGGCCCCCGGGCCGCTGCTTCCACGATGAGGGTTCGCCTCGTCGTCGCCGGCCTGAAAGCCCATGCCCGTCCTGAGGACGAAGTTCCCGCCGTCCCTGAGGGCGACCGTGAATTCTCCCTCCAGGACATAGAGCACATGCCCCCGCGGGCACCAGTGGTCGGAGCGGAAGCCGGGGGTGTAGTCGACCACCCGGACGCGGACCCCGCCGCCCTCGAAGACACGCCAGAACGATGTCCCGGATTCGCCCGGATACTCCTGTTTTTCGACTTGATCCCAATCGGTGACGATGAAGGGGAGGCCGCTGATCTTCATGAGCTCTCCTTGATCTTTATTGAGGCAGCGGCCTCTATTTTAATTGCGCGGACGGACATCTTCAAGTTTGGCTCATTCCCCCCCCGGCGACCGGAGCCGGCCATTCGAGTGATTGCAGCCAAGATTCAAAAAAGGCGGCCCAGGCATATCCCCCCGCCCGCTCATCCCTGGAAACGAGTCCCCTTTAACCAGCTCCCCAATAGGACAGATTCATGTTGCATGGACACGCCGGGCTCGGCAATTGACAGGGCGTCCGATCCCCGGTATAAAGGAAGCTTCCATGTCCAAAATATTCCCCTAGGAGGAGGTTTTACATGAGAAAGCTATCCCTTCTGGCCCTGCTCGTCCTGACCCTCTCGGTCCTGGCCGGGCCGACCTTCACCCAGGGACCCGGGAGTGCCGACTGCCTGATCTGCGCCCCCGGCCCCGACCGGGAGAGCTGCACGGTCATCATGGTCGGCAAGGACGCCTCGGCCGACGGCTCGGTGATCTCCACTCACACCTGCGACTGCGGCGTCTGCGACTGGACGTGGCGCTACGTCCCGCCGGCCGATCACGCCCCGGACGCGATGCGCAAGATCTACTGGGTCAACCAGTTCACCACCACCCCCCCCAGCCAGGGTCTCAAGTGGGACCGGGCCGCGGAGAACTTCTCCGGCCTGGAGATCCCCGAGGTGCCCCACACCTACGGCTACCTCCTGGGCGCCTTCGGCTACATGAACGACCACCAGGTGGCCATCGGCGAGTCGACGATCGGCTGCCGCGACCGGATGGAGAATTCCACCAGCGAGGCCAAGTTCGACATCACCCAGCTGACCCTGATCGCCATGGAGCGGTCGCGCACGGCCCGCGAGGCGATCAAGATCATGGGTGCGCTGGCCGAGAAACACGGCTACGGCAACACCGACTCGGGCGAGATGCTGGCCGTCAGCGACCCCAAGGAGATCTGGATCTTCGAGATCATGCCCGTCGGCCCGCTGTGGTCACCCAAGAGCGGCAAGCCGGGCGCCGTCTGGTGCGCCCAGCGCGTGCCCGACGACCACGTCAGCGTCTGCCCCAACGAGAGCCGCATCGGCGAGATCGACCTGAACAACAAAGAATATTTCATGGCCTCGCCCAACGTCGTCTCCTACGCCGTGGACAACAAGTGGTACGACCCCAAGGGCGGCAAGCCCTTCAACTGGAAGCGGGCCTATTCCCCCAACGAGGTCAGCGCCGTGAGCTCCAAGGGCTCGCGGGTGAGGATGTGGCGCTTCTACGACCTCGTCGCCCCCTCTCAAAAATTCGCCGCCGACACGCCCAACATGGACTTCCCGGTGACGGTCAAGCCGGAGAAGAAGCTTTCGGTCCACGACGTCATGGTCATGACCCGGGACAAGTGCGAGGGCACGCCCTTCGACCCGGCCCGCGGCCTCCAGGGCGGGGCGTTCGCCAACCCGAATTTCCTGCCCTACGGGTTCGAGCTCGAGGGGCAGAAATACAACACCCCCCGCGTCATCGGCGTCAACCGGGCCGAGTACGTGACCGTCACCCAGTGCCGGAGCTGGCTGCCCAACCCCATCGGCGGCATCGTCTGGCTGGCCTGGGGCTCCCAGGACACCTCGTGCTTCTTCCCCCTCTACCAGGCCGTGAATTCCATCCCCCGCTCCTTCGAGATCGGCGACCACTGGGAATTCAACCGCGATTCGGCCCGCTGGGCTTTCGACTACGTCGATTTTCACACCCAGGTCCTCTACTCCTACGCCATCCAGGACGTGCGGGCCGCCCAGGAGCGATGGGAGAAGCCCGCCGTGGAACGGACGCCGCTCATCGACAAGAACGCCCTCGAGCTCTACGGGAAGGACCCCGCCCTGGCTGTCCGCTATCTGAACGACTACTGCCTGGGCAATGCCGAGGCCGTGATCGGCGCCTGGTGGAAGCTCGGGGACCAGCTTTTGGTGAAATACAACAAGCTCTGGCTCTACGACCCGGCCACTCGGAAGCGCAACCCGCTCCAATTCCCCGAGTGGTACCTCAAGGAGCTCATCCGGCTGAACGAGCTCGTGCCCGAGGAGAAGAAATAGGCGGGGCGTACCGGCCTAGCGG
>VGJG01000263.1 GCA_016867615.1 Candidatus Aminicenantota bacterium
CGCCTTGGCCGTCCGGAGACAGCCGCGGCTCACGCCGCCCACGACCTTGGGAATGCGCCGGGTGTCGAATTGCTTGTTGCCCGGGTCCTCCCGCTCGGGCGAGTAAGCCAGGAAAAAATCCCGGCCGACTTTGAGCCCGCCCTTCTCCAGGATGGGCAGCATCTCCTCGTCCGTCGTGCCGGGATAGGTCGTGCTCTCCAGGATGATGAGCTGCCCGCGGACCAGGTGGCGGGCGATGACCCGGGTCGTGTCCAGGACGAACGACAGGTCCGGGTTGCGGTGGTTGTCGAGCGGCGTGGGCACGCAGATGATGACCGCCTCCATGCTCCTCATCCTGCGGAAATCGTCGGTGGCGGAGAACAGCCGGAGGGAGAGAAATCTCTTCAGCTCCGAGGCGGAGATGTGGCGGATGTAGCTCCGCCCGCGCATCAGCATCTCGATTTTCCTGCGGTCGATGTCGAAGCCCGTGACCCGGAATCCGGCCTGGAGAAAGGCCTTGACCAGGGGCAGGCCGACATAGCCCAGGCCGATAACGCCCACCCGGGCCGTTTTGTTCCTGATCTTTTCCTCGAGCTTTGCGGCCAAAGTGTTCATGTCCCCTTGTTCTCCTTGTACCATCGGACCGTCCTCTCCAACCCCTCCCTGAGCCCGACCTCAGGCCGGTAGCCCAGGACGCGCTCCGCCTGGGCCAGGTCGGCCCAGGAATGAAGGACATCCCCCGGCCGGGGGGGGCCGAAAACGGGCTCCTCCCGGCTGCCGAGGATGTCCCGGATATGAGAGACCAGCTCCGAAACCGTCGCCCGGCCGCCGCAGGCGATGTTCATCACCCGGCCCGGGGCTTCCTCCGCCCGGCAGGCCAGCAGGTTGGCCCGCACGACGTTGGAGACGTAGGTAAAATCCCGCGATTGGGTTCCGTCGCCGAAGATCGTCGGCGGGCGCCCTTCCAAGCAGGCGGAGATGAACAGGGGAATGACGGCCGCGTACTGTGAGGACGGGTCCTGGCGGGGCCCGAAAATGTTGAAATAGCGGAGGCACACGCAGGGCAGTCCCAGGGTTCGGTTGAACACCTGGCAGTACTTTTCCCCCGCCGCCTTGGTGACGGCGTAGGGCGAGAGGGGCGTTCCCTCGGACCCCTCGCGTTTGGGCAGCCGCTCGTCGTCGCCGTAAACCGAAGAGGAGGAGGCGAAGACGAAGCGCTTCACTCCGGCCTCACGGGAAGCGGCCAGCATATTCAGCGTGCCGCCGACGTTGATCGCATTCGACAGGGCGGGTTCCCTGAGGGAGCGCGGAACCGAGGGCAGCGCCGCCTGGTGGAGGACGCAACTCGCCCCCCGGACCGCCCGGCGGCAGGTCTCCGGTTCCCGGACATCGCCCTCGATGAGCTCGAATCGGCCGGCGAGGCCTTCGAGGTTCTCCCTCCGGCCGGTGAGGAAATTGTCCAGGACGCGCACCCGCTCCCCGGCGCGGACGAGCTCCTCCACGAGGTGCGAGCCGATGAAGCCCGCGCCGCCCGTCACCAGGAACAGGGGTCCCTCAGACATACCCCAGCTCCCGCGCCCGGTCCAAGACGCGGCCGACGCTCTCCTCGAGCGTCTCCTTGTCCGTCTCCAGGACGAGCTCGGGGCGTTCGGGCTCCTCGTAGGGGTCTGAGACGCCGGTGAATTCTTTGATCTCGCCCCGGAGCGCTTTCTGGTACATGCCCTTGACGTCCCGCTTCATGCAGACCTCGAGCGGGCACTTGACGTAGACTTCCATGAAATCTCCGACCTCGGCGCGGGCCCTGTCGCGCATCTCCCGGTAGGGGGAGATGAAGGAGGTCAGGACCGCGACCCCGTTCCGGGTCAGGAGCTTGGAGACGAACGTCACCCGCCTGATGTTCTCGTCCCGGTCCGCCTTGGAGAATCCCAGGTCCCGGGTCAGGTCCTGCCGGATGATGTCCCCGTCCAGGCGCTCGACCCGCAAGCCCGAAGCCCTGAGCCGTTCGGCCACGACATCGGCCACGGCCGATTTGCCCGAACAGGGCAGGCCGGTGAACCAGACGGTCACTCCCCGCTGTTCTTTGCAGCACGACATGAGTTCGATCTCCTTTCGTTGTTCCGCTCCCGGAAGGCGTGCCCCTTTCTCCGGGGGCGCTCAGCCCAGCAGCGACCGGCCCCGCATTTCTTTGGGAACCTCGAGGTCCAGGGCCCGGAGGATGGTCGGGGCCACATCAAGAATATCGATGTCCCGACGGCCTTTCAAGCCCGAGGCCGGGTCGACGAGGATGTAGATCCCCTCCTGGGCATGAACGGCGTCGTCCGGACCGGTGTCGTTCTCCCGGAGGTAGCGGCTCCCCCACCCCAGGGTTCCCGCCGACCGCCAGTAGAGGTCGTCGAAATAGACCATCAGGTCGGGATAATCCCCCCGGACCTCGGGGAAATACTCCTGGGGCTTGATGACCTTCGTCCGCCAAGCCTCCCCCTCGGGTCCGCGGACGGCCAGGATTTTTTCCGCCAGAGCATCGCGTTCTTTCTCGTACTCTTCCGGCTTGATGATCCCGCCCGGCTCGCGCCCCTCGACGTTGAGGAATATGCGGGCGTAGTACCCGCCCCAGCCCCAGGCTTTGGTCCGGGGCCAGTCGACGGACAGCTTTTCAATGCTCTCGACCTTGGCCGGCCGCTCCTTGAGGGCGAGATAGCCCTCGTCGATGAGCCATTCGTTGACACAGAAAGCGCCCTTCATCCGCTTGACTCCGTGGTCGCTGACGACCAGGAGCGCCGTGTCGCCGTCCACGCCCTTGAGCAGCTCGCCCAGCTTGGCGTCAAGGTGCCGGTAGTAATCCATGATGGCCGTCCCGTAAGCATGGCCGGGCTGGTAGAGGTGGTGTTCGGAGTCGTGGTATTTCCAAAAGGTATGCTGGATGCGGTCCACTCCGATCTCGACGAACATGAACAGGTTCCAGGGCTTCGTCCGGAGGAGATGATCCATGACCCGGAAGCGCCGGTCGGTCATCTCATAGGTTCTTTTCAGGATCTCGTCCCGGTCCTCGCTCCGGAACACGGCGTCGAAAATGTAGGGCCCGAACAGAGACTCGATCTCTCCCTTGAGCTCCGCCGGGTATGTGTAATCCTTTTCCGGGCCGGGAGTGATGAAACAGGAGACGAGCCAGCCCGGGACGCGCGGCGGCGGATAGCTGGGCGGGACGCTCACCAGGCAGCTCGAGCCGCCTGCCCGGCCGATATGATCCCAGACTTTGGGAGCCGTGATGGACTGCGAGGTGGCGATCCACATCCTGTCGTAGGAACAGTCGGTCCGGTGCCGGAAGCCGTAGATCCCCAGCGCCGCCGGGTCCCGGCCGGTGCACATGACCATCCAGGCGGGGATGGTGATGGGCGGGTCGGAGCTTCGCATCGTGCCCCACAATCCTCTCTCCAGGAGCCCCCGCAGGACGGGCAGCTCCGCCCGGCGGTCGAAGACGATCCCGGCCGGGGCCGAATCCAGCCCCATGATAAGCAGCTTCTTCTTCACTCTCGCCTCCCGGTCCTCCGGTCAGTCGTTGAACGGCTCCCTGAAGCCCATGATGATCCTGGCCACCTCGGGCCGCATCATCTCCGCGGGCGGGACCTCGCCCCGGACGAGCATGTCGCGGATCTGCGTCCCCGAGAACTGGATGTGGTCGGGCGCGGGGTGCGGACACGTCTTCTCGTTGACCACGGTACAGCACTTTCGGCAATGCGA
>VGJG01000264.1 GCA_016867615.1 Candidatus Aminicenantota bacterium
AGGGCAGCATGGCCATGGGGTCGCGCCTCACGACGCCCACCTGCCCGGCGGCCGCGGCGGTGGTCTCCGACCCCATCCGCCCGCCCAGGAAGACGCCGTTGGCCCAGTTCAGGCTCTCCACGACCAGGGGGACGAGATGCGCCCTGCGCCCGCCGAAGATCATGGCCGAGATCGGCACGCCCCGGGGGTTGTCGTATTCGGGCGACAGGGTGGGGGTGTTGACCGTGGCCACGGTGAAGCGCGAGTTGGGGTGGGCGGCCTTCGAGCCCTGGCCGTCGGGCCAGGGGCGGCCCTGCCAGTCGAGCGCCCGGCCGGGCGGCGCGCCCTCCAGGCCCTCCCACCAGGGCTCGTTCTTCTCCGTGTCGAGACCGACGTTGGTGAACAGCGTGGGAAAGAACGCGCCGCGGCGCAGGGTGCGCATCATGTTGGGGTTGGTGCTCATCGACGTTCCCGGGGCCACGCCGAAGTAGCCGGCCTCGGGGTTGATGGCCCACAGCCGCCCGTCGGGGCCGATGTTGAGCCAGGCGATGTCGTCCCCCAGCGTCCAGATGCGGTAGCCGGGCAGGGCGGATTCCATCATGGCCAGGTTCGTCTTGCCGCAGGCGCTGGGCAGGGCCGCGGTGACGTAGGTCACGTTGCCCCGGATGTCCTCGATGCCCATGATGACCATGTGCTCGGCCAGCCATCCCTGCCGGTAGCCGAGGTAGGAGGCGATGCGCAGGGAGACGCATTTCTTGCCCAGCAGGGCGTTCCCCCCGTAACCCGAGCCCACGCTCCACACCAGGCTCTCCTCGGGAAAATGCATGATGTAGCGGCGGCCGGGGTCCAGGTCGCCCACGGAGTGGAAGCCCTTGATGAAATCCTCGCGGTTGCGGAGCTTGTCCAGGACGACGCGGCCCATGCGGGTCATGATGCGCATGCTGACCGCGACGTAGGTCGAGTCGGTGATCATCAGGCAGGCTTTGGCGTAGGGCGAGTCGGGGTGGCCCATCATGTAGGGCAGGACGTACATCGTCCGGCCCCGCATGCAGCCCTCGGAGAGGCGGGTCATGAGCGCCTTGGCCTTCTTGACGTCCATCCAGTTGTTGTTCGGACCCGAGTCGTCCCGTGAGGAGTGGTTGACGAAGGTCAGGTGCTCTGTGCGGGCGACGTCCGTGGGATGGCTGCGGTGCAGGTAGGCCGTGGGCCAGGACCGGTGGTTGAGCTCGAGGAAGACGGGCCCGTTCAGCGTTTCCTCGCGGCAGCCGATCTCGATGAGGCGCTGGGCCTCGCCCTCCGAGCCGTCGCACCAGACGATGCGCGACGGCTGGGCCAGGCGGGCCTGTTCTTCGACCCATTTTTCGGCGGCGGAGGCCATGGTTTCGTCTTCTCCTGAGCCAGAGGGGGATGATAGAGCAAAGAGCTCTCCAAGGCAAGCCGTGCTGCAATCGCCGCATGACGGTCCGCGAAGCGCTGAGGGAGGACGCTCCGGGCATGGGGGCGCTGGCCGCGCGCTTCGACCTGGATTACGAGGACATGGAGTCGGACCGCTTCTGGGCGGCGGTCGAGGGCGGCCGGCTAGGACCGCAGCGCCGAGGCGAAGAGCTGTCTCTGCGATTTGTGGTGCTTGCTCCAGTACATCCGCCGGTCGGCGGTCATGAGGAGGTTTTCCAGGGAACGCCGCTGGTCCGGCCCGCACCACACCACGCCCATGCTGGCCTCCAGGGAGAATTTCTTCCGGCGCTGCCGGTTGAACGCCTCGAGCTTGTCCTGCAGCCTCTCCAGCAGGATCCGCCCCTGGTCGCGGGAGGGGAGGAGGATGAGCGCGGCGAACTCGTCGCCGCCCACGCGGCCGACGACATCCGATTCGCGGAAGGTTTCCCGGAGGATGCGGCCGAATTCAAACAGGGCCAGGTCGCCCTGCTTGTGGCCCCAGGTGTCGTTGACGACCTTGAGGTTGTCGATGTCCAGAAAGACCAGGCAGATGGAGTTGCGCACCCTCTTGGCGATGCGCAGGAGCTGCTGGGCGAAGGTGAAGAACCCGCGGCGGTTGTAGAGGAGCGTCAGGTCGTCGGTCAGGGACTGATTGAGGTATTTTTTATTCGCCCGTTCCAGGTCGGACAGGACCTTGTCGAGCTGCTTTTCCGCCCTTTTTCTGGCGCTGATGTCCAGGATGATCCCGTCGTAGTGGATGATCCGGCCCCGCGAATCCCGGACCGCGCGGGGGTGGTCGCGGACCCATGTCTTGGATCCGTCCAGTTTCTTGATCTCGAATTCTCGGATGACGATGGGCTTCTTCTCCAGATGCCGGAGGTGATCGTTCCGGTCTTTGGCCCGGAGATAGAGGTCCTGGACGTTGATGTTCAACAGCTCGGAGGGCCTGGTCGCCCCGAGGATCTCGCACAGGGCGCGGTTGCCCTCGATGATCCTGCCGTCGGGGGTGGTGCGGTAGACGCCGACCGGCAGGTGCTCCAGGAGAATGCGGTACCGCTCGCCGTTTTCCCGCCTCGATCCGGAGCGCGGCCTGGACCGGCGCTTTTGAGATGTCATGAAAAAATCCGCCCCTCTATCCCTCTGCCTTGTTCTGCTCCGCGGCCTCCGTCTGTCCTAGGGAGACTCCCCGTTTAAAGTTGCGCTTTAATTATATTTATGACCGACCGGGAGGCAAGGAATTGAACGGTGATTTCTTCCGATGTATGAGGGGAGCCTCTGCGCGCCCACAGACTAGCCTCCCGCCGTCCTCCGGCTAGTCTTGCCTGTGAGGCGTTGTTTGACCGGGGAAGCGGCGGGCTGAGCGGAAGTTGACTCCGGTTTTCCGCGCGGCTAAAATGAAAATCAACTCTCGGTGTTTTTGGCGGAAAAGGAGGAAGCGGATGCTTATAAGAACCCGGCGGAGGAAAATCCCGGCCTTTTTTCTGAGCTTGATTCTGCTGGGGACGGCTTTCTTTCCCTCCCGGAGCGAAGCCCAGACGGCATCCCGCCCGGAGAGACGGTTGGGCCTCAGGCCGGCCACGCCCGAGATGCTGCGCGGCATCCCCCTGGCCTTCACCCCCTATTCCGCCGCCGAGCTTCCCCGGGCCGTCGACCTGTCGAAGGACATGCCGCCCGTGGGAAACCAGGGCAAGCAGATGTCCTGCACGGCCTGGTCGGTGGCCTACGCCGTGAAGAGCTACCAGGAGAAGCTCGAAGAACGGCGGTCCTTCCGGCACAGGGACGGCAGCCTGGACCCGAACGCCGTCTTCAGCCCATCCTTCATCTACAACCAGATCAATAACGGCCGGGACGCCGGCAGCTTTTTCGCCGACGCCTTCAACCTCCTCCATGAGCAGGGAGCGGCTCCCTGGGCGGACATGCCCTATCGGGAGGAGGACTTCACCTCCCAGCCCGGACAGACGGCCATGTCGCGGGCCAAGAGGTTCCGCATCGACTACTACCGCCAGGTGAACGTCCAGGACCCCAAGGAGCTCAAGGCCCATCTCAACGCCGGCTACCCGGTGCTCATCGGGGCCACGGTGGACAAGTTTTTCAGCGACCTGCCCCGGAACCACATCTGGAAGTCGATCGGCCAGCCGCTGGGCGCCCACGCCATGGTCGTCGTGGGCTACGACGACGACAAGTCCGCTTTCAAGATCATGAACTCCTGGGGGCTGGAATGGGGGGACGACGGCTTCGGCTGGATCGACTACGCCCATTTCCGGAGGGCGGTGAACGAGGCC
>VGJG01000265.1 GCA_016867615.1 Candidatus Aminicenantota bacterium
TACCCTGGGGTTCCTTATCCTGAGTCTCTTTCTGGGAAGACATGAAAGACAGCAAGGAAAAAAAAGCCCACAACGGATTTACTGACCTCGAGCCGCGTCTGAACGCCGCCTTCCAGAAGTACCTGGAAGTCCGGGGTTTTCTTTGACCTGGCCGGGAAAAAAGCGGAAGCCGAAGACATTGAACGGCGGCTCAGCCTGCCCGAAGCCTGGAAAGACCCCAAAGCCTCTCAACCCCTCCAGCAACGCAAGAAAAGATTGGACAAAGAGCTGAAGCTCTTCACCCGGCTGGAGCGGAAAAAACAGGAGCTCGACGTCCTGCTGGAGCTGGCGGCCGAGGGCGAGGACGTCGCCGCCGAGACGGCCCCGGCCCTGTCCGACTTCGAGCGGAGCCTGAACGATGCCGAAATGCAGACCCTGTACGACGAGGAGGACGACGGACGCAACGTCATCCTGACCGTTCACCCGGGAGCCGGGGGCACGGAGTCTCAGGACTGGGCCCAGATGCTGCTGCGCATGTACCTGCGCTATGCCGAGCGGAAAGGCTACAAGACCGAGGTGCTGGACATGCTGCCCGGCGAGGAAGCGGGGCTGAAGAGCGCCACCGTCCGCATCGAGGGCGAAAACGCCTTCGGCAACCTCAGCCAGGAATCGGGCGTCCATCGCCTCGTCCGCATCTCGCCCTTCGACTCGAATAAAAGGCGCCACACTTCCTTCGCCGCCGCCTTCGCCTACCCCGAGGTGGACGAAGAGATCGAGATCGCCGTCTCCCCGGAAGAGCTGCGCATCGACACCTATCGGGCCGGCGGCCGCGGCGGGCAGCACGTCAACGTCACCGACTCCGCCGTGCGCATCACCCACCTGCCGACCGGGATCGTCGTCCAGTGCCAGAACGAGAGGTCCCAGCACAAGAACAAAGCCTCGGCCATGAAGGTTCTCCTGTCCCGGCTGTACGAGCTCGAACGCAAGAAAAAAATGGAAAAGTTCGAGAAGATCGAGGAAGCCAAAGGGGAGATCGCCTGGGGCAACCAGATTCGGTCTTACGTCCTCCATCCCTATCGCATGGCCAAGGACCTGCGCACCCGGGTGGAGACTTCGGACGTGGAATCGGTGCTCGACGGCGACCTGGACGATTTTATCAAGGCCAGCCTCGTCCAGCGCAAAACCTCGCGCCGGGCGGACTGAACCGCGCGCTCCCTCAGCGGCCGGACAACCGCGACTTGGCCTCCTCCCAGAGCGCATCCAGCTCCCCGGGCGCCAATCCGTCGAAATCCTTCCCCCGCTCCCGCAGCAGCTTCTCCAGGAGGGAGAACCGCTCCCGGAAACGGTCGTTGGCCTGTCGGAGAGCCAGCTCCGGGTTGAGGCCCGCCTTTCGGGAGACGTTGGCCGCGGCCAGGAGGAGGTCGCCCACTTCGTGGACGACGGCCTCCCGGTCACCGGACTCCAGAGCCCGTCGCAGCTCTTCGGTTTCCTCCCGCAGCTTGCCCAGCGCTTCCGCCGGACCCGGCCAGTCGAAATCCACCGCCGCGGCCCGCTGCCCGGCCTGAAAGGCGGCGGCCAGGGCGGGAAGGCTGGCGGGCAGTCCGTCCAGCAGGGAATCGCTTTTTCGCTCCTCGCGCTTTTGCCGCTGCCAGGCGCAGAGGACGTCGCGGGCGTTCTCCCGGCGCTCGGAGCCGAACACATGAGGATGCCTGGCCACCATCTTGCTGTTGATGCCCCTCACGGCCTCCCAGAGCCGGAAGGCGCCTTTCTCCTCATAAATGCGGGCCAGGAAGACGACTTCCAGGAGAACATCCCCCAGCTCTTCGCAGACGGATTCCGGCCTTCCCGAACGCACGGCCTCCACGGTCTCGTACACTTCCTCGAGGAGGAAGTTGATGATGGTCGTTTCGTCCTGCTCCCTGTCCCAGGGGCATCCGTCCCCACCCCTCAAGACCGACAGGATTTCCTCCAGGCGCGCGAATTCCTCCCCCGCCCGACTCCGACCGCTCATCCTCGTCCTCCTTCCACGACCGGTACGGCCGCTCTCCTTGAATTTCCGCTGCGCCAACTGTACAATGAATCTCCCAGCTTAGCGGATACGGCGGCGACAATCAAACACAAAGCCCGAGCGGTCCCGGACTCGAGAGGAGACTTATGAGCCAAGACGAAGCGCCCGGCAAGACGCAGAGGGAGTTTCTCCCCCTCCTCGATTTCAGCACCCTGGTCCTTCCTTTTTACACCCAGGGACTGGTGTCCCTGGGCCTCATGGAGGACCCCGTCAGGAAAGTGACCCGGGAAAACCTGCCCCTGGCCCAGAGGCTGATCGACATCCTCCAGCTGCTCAAAGCCAGAACCCGGGGAAACCTCCAGCCCGAGGAGGAAGAGTTGCTCGAATCCTGCCTTCATCAGATGCGGACGGCTTACCTCCGCAAGACTCAGGCCTTGCAGTCCTGAGAGCCGATGCGAATCCTCAGGAGCCTCGCCTCCGCGGCCGCATCCCCGGGCCCCCGGGCGGTGGCTGTCGGCAACTTCGACGGCTGCCACCTGGGACACCGGCGCATCCTCGCCCGACTCAAGGACAGCGCCCGGGAAAAAGGCCTCGTCTCCCTGCTCCTGACCTTCTCCCCCCATCCGGAGAATGTCCTGGGCCGCGGCCGCATTCTTATGATCCAGACGCTCCGCCGCCGGTTGGAGCTCGTCGGCGCTTCGGGCATCGACCAGGTCCTGGTCATGCCCTTCGACTCCGTTTTCGCCTCCCTGAGCCCCGCGGGGTTCATCGACCGGGTCCTGGTCGCTGCCCTGAAAGCCCGCGTCGTTTTCGTCGGGCGCAATTTCCGTTTCGGAAGAGGGCGGCAGGGAACGGTGAAGTCGCTCCGTGACGCGGGCCGCCGAACGGGACGGTTCGAAGTCTGCGTCGTGACCCCTGTGACAAGGTCCGGGAAGACGGTGAGCTCCAGCCTCATCCGCCGGCTTCTTCACGCGGGCAAGGTCCGGGAAGCGGGAGATCTCCTGGGCCGGCCCTACGAGCTCAGCGGACGGGTCGTTCGCGGCAGGTCCCTCGGGCGACGGCTCGGGTTTCCGACGGCCAACATCCGGACGGAAAACGAGATCCTGCCGCCCGGCATCTTTGTCAGCCGGGCCTTGGTCGGTTCGAAAGCCCATCCCGGCTTGACGTACATCGGACGGCGCCCGACCTTCGGCGCGGGGACCGCCGCACCCTCCGTGGAAACATTCCTTCTCGGATTCGGGGGAAGCCTCTACGGACGGGAAGTGACCCTCCAGCTGCTGAGACGGCTGCGCTCCGACCGCAAATTTCCCGGTACCGAATCCCTGGCCGCTCAGATCGGCCGGGACGTCGCCCGCGCCCGGCATTTTTTCCGTTCCCATCCTTGAAGGCCGGCTCCCCCGGCGGGAGCAGAGGCGATTTGACATTTTAGGGCGGATATTGCATTTTGAGGTGTCATGACCAACGCAGCCGCCAAGCAAAAAATCAAGGCCCGCATCATGGACGCCGCCAAGATCAAGCGCATCCTCCACCGCATGGCAACGGAGATCATCGAAGGCAACCGGGACCTCAGAAGCCTGGTGATCGTCGGTCTCCGGACGAGGGGCGTTTACCTGGCGCGGAGGATCGCCCGGCTGATCAAGGACATGGAGAGAGTGGACATCCCCGTGGGGGTCATGGACATCACCCCCTTCC
>VGJG01000266.1 GCA_016867615.1 Candidatus Aminicenantota bacterium
AAGAAATTCCCGCCGCCTTTGGACTCTCATGGCGGCCTTCGTCCTGACGGCTCTTGCCGTCTGGCTCAGCGTGCGGAAGGTCGATTTCCGCGCAGTCAGGGATGCGTTCGTTGGCGCGGACTATCTCCTTGTCGTCGCCGCTGCGATTGTCTCCCTCTGCGCCGTCCTGATCATCAGTGTTCGCTGGCGGCTTCTTCTTCGGACGGGCGGCGAGGTGCCCCTGGGACGGATCGCGCGCATCACCATGGTATCCCAGTGCGTGAATATCCTCGCCCCCGGCCGGTTCGGCGAACTGGCCAAGGCCTTTCTCGTCGCCCGGGGAGCGCCTTTCACCCCTGCTTTCGCCCTCGGAACCGTCGCCGTCGAAAAAACGCTCGACCTGCTGGTTTTTCTCGCGCTTTGGGCGATCGTTCCGGTGTTTTTTCCGCTGAGGGAAATCGTCAGGGAACAGGCGGCCGCGCTTGTTTTCATCGGGTTCGTCCTGGCCGTATTGGCGTTTTTCGTATTTTGGCCGGGATTCGTCATGCGCGCGGCGCGGCGTGCGCTGCGCCTCCTTCCTTCGAGGTTCCGGAGCCGCGGCGAGGATTTCGCCGCGCAGGGCGTGGAGGCCTTTGGGGCGCTCCGGAATGTGCGCCTCACCTCGGCATTGGCCGGTCTGACGCTCCTGACGCTCGTCTTTGAGATCCTCCCCAACTGGTTTCTTCTCCGCGCCTTCAACCTGGACGTTCCCTTCTGGGCTTCCGTCTTTGTCTTTATCGTACTCCTCATGGGCAAGCTTCCGCCCTCCCTGCCGGGAAAAATCGGGATCTACCAGTTTTCCGTCATTCTGGCCCTGGTGCCCTTCGGCGTGGGCAGGGACGAGGCGCTGGGCTACGGCATCATGCTCCATGCCGTCACGTTCATCCCGAGGATCATCCTTGGCCTGATTTTCGCCGCCGGCTTTGGGGCCGTGACCTGGAGAGACGGCCCGGCGCAGACCGCCCCGGACGGCGCGCACGGCGGAGCGGGGGAAGGAGCGGAGGCGGAGTGAGGTTTTACGGTTTTTCTCCGCGCGCGGCGCTTGTCGGGAAATACCTGGACCTCCGGCCGGGCGACGTCGTCCTGGAGATCGGACCCGGATCGGGAAACACCGCCCGGGAGGTCGTCGGCCGGGCGGCCGGCTACTGGGGAGCCGACATCTCGGAAGAAACGGTCCGAAGCCTTAAGGAGGCCTTCGGGGAAAAGAATAATGTCCGCTTTGTGGCGGCCGACGCCTGCGGGAACGGGTGCCTGGGCCGGACCTTCGACCGGGTGTTCTCTATGGACACCCTGGAGCACGTCCGCGACGCCCGGGCATTTTTTCGCTTCGCGGCCCGCCATCTTGCGCCCGGAGGGACGGCGCTCGTCGTTTTTCCCAACGAGAGAGAGAAGGAGGAGAAAACCCACGGGGTCACCCGTTTCTCGACTCGGGAGGAGCTCGAGGAGACCGTACGGGCGGCGGGTTTCGAGGTCGAGAAGCTTATCGAGGTCCGAGACTCGGCCTGGCACAGGGCGATGAGAGCCGTTTTATGGAAGGGGCCGCGGGAGGTTGTTTTGCGGGTTGTGCGGGGGTCGCAGGCGGCGCGCGCGACGCGGGACACCGATATCTATGGCCTGACGGTCTCTTTCAGGCTGAACGAGCGGGGCGGCGTCGTCCGCAACGCGGCGGCTGCTTGGGCGCGGTTCGCGGAGGGGGCGGCCCGGATTTTTCCGCCCTTCAGGACGCGACCGGCCGGAGCGGAGATCGCCGGCAGACGGCTTCTCCTGCGCCTCCGCAAGCCCCCGCGGGTTTGACTTGACAAATCATTCGATTTATTCTTGGCACATGAAAAAAGGGGAGATCGAACGGACGGCGGAAAAATATGGAATCGACCTCGTCTATCTTTTCGGCTCACGGGCCAAAGAAGGAGCAAGATACCTTGCGGGAGAGACGACCGGTTTTGAAGGATTGTCCGACCTTGATCTGGCCGTAGGCTTTCAGAACATCCCGTCGGAACCGACGAGGATTTACGGGGCTCTTTATAGAGAATTCTCGGAAATTTTCGAGCCTTTTAATATCGACCTAGTCTTCCTGCATGAAATGGACACGCTCTTTCAATATGAAATGATTAAGGGCGTAAGAATCTATGAGAAGTGCGGTTTTCCGGCGGATGAATTTGAAGAAAGGATCATCAAGAAGTCCGCAGACCTGGCTGTAAAGAAAAAGATCTTAAACAGGGAAATCCTGGAGGCGATCGCGGATGGTTATTTCGAATTTGAATATCAACCGGGTTCTTGAAATTCTGAGGTTCGTGGAATCCTGCCTCCTGGAGCTTAAGCCTTTTGCCCTCATGGGCGAGGAGGAATTCCTGGCGGACAGGAAAAATCCCCCCTTTGTTGAGAGCTACCTGAGAAGAAGCCTGGAAGCCGTATTCGATATCGGACGGCATATCCTGTCCAAGATGATGGGATTCAAGGACGTCGAATACAAGGCCGTAGCCAAAGAGCTCGGACAAAAAGGGGTGGTCACGGAGGAATTGGCTTCCGTGCTTTATGCCATGGCGGGTTACAGAAACAGAATGGTGCATTTTTACAAAGAAATCACCCCTCGGGAACTCCATAAAATCACAAGAGACCATCTCAAGGATCTTGAGCGTTTCATCAATGAGATTGCGGCGTTTATAAAAGCTTATCAAGAGAAGAAGACGCAAGGGGCATGACAGTCGGCGGAAAAAACGCTGTCCGGAAAGTTGACCCGGAGCGGATCTCCCCGAGGGAGACCGGAGGCGCGGCGGGGTTTGCCGCGGGCCGGGCAAAAAGAGCGGTTGACGTCCTGGCCTCGACCCTCCTTCTCGGCCTGAGCCTTCCCTTCTGGCCCGTTATCGCCCTGCTGATTGTGGTCGGCTCCCGAGGGCCGGTGTTCTACAGCCAGGTGCGTGTCGGAAAGGACGGCCGCGTGTTCACCCTCCGGAAGTTCCGATCGATGATCGACCGGGCCGAGGAGAACGGCGCTCTTTGGGCTGGCGAAAAGGACCCGCGCGTCACGCCGGTCGGATTCGTCCTGCGCCGTCTCCACCTGGACGAGCTGCCCCAGTTTGTGAACGTTCTCCGGGGGGAGATGAGTCTGATCGGTCCGCGGCCGGAACGGCCGGAGTTCGTCCGGGAACTCAAAACCCGCATTCCCGGCTACGACCTCAGGCATCGCGTCAAGCCCGGGCTGACGGGCTGGGCGCAAGTCAACTATCACTACGCCTCGTCCGTCGCGGCGTCGCGCGAAAAGCTCGCCTGGGACCTGTATTACGTCTTCCGCGCCACGATGGAACTGGACCTGGAGATTCTGGCCCGGACCCTGGGCACCGTCTTCAAGTGGAGAGAATGAAATCCCGGAAATGAACAGAGTCTGGCCCTTAATTTTTGCCGCGACGGCGGGTCTGATTCTTCATCTCGCCGTTCCTCCGTTCCAAAATCCCGACGAGCCGACGCATTTTTCGCTCATTGTCCGCACTGCCTGGGGCGACGAGCGCCGGGCCGAGATCGAACGCGAGATCATTCGCTTGATGGACCGCTGCGGGTGGTGGCGCTCGGTGGGTATGGGTCGCCCGGATCCTCTTCCAGAAAAGTTTGAAGAGATCCCTATCCTGTCGTTCGGCTACAAAGGCGATGTGAAAGATCTCCATCG
>VGJG01000267.1 GCA_016867615.1 Candidatus Aminicenantota bacterium
CGGTGTTCGCCGCTTTTCTTCTCGGGATGTCGGTCAACGTCCTGCTCACCCAGACCCGGAGCGCGCTCGTGGGGGCCGTTTTTTCCCTGACGGGGCTCCCCGTTTTCCTGTTCATGCGCCGGTGGAATGCCGCAAGAAAGCGGCCGTCCGGGCCGGACGGGATTTGATCGACCGCTAACCGGACAGAAGATCGAAAAACAGGGCGCGGACGCGCGCCTCCATGGCCCCGCGGAACCTCTCCACGGCCTCCTTGGCGTTCCCGCCGAGGTAATCCCTGATGTACAGGGGCGGGCCGACGTTGAGCCTCACCCGGGCCGGAATCAGCATCGGACGGTGCGTGCCCAGGAAGGCCAAGGGAGTCACGGCCACGGCCAGGCCGTCCCGGTCATGAAGGCGGTGGGCGATGTGCGCCACGCCGCTTTTGAACGGCTCGATAAAGGGATTGGGGTACATCCTTCTCAGCCGTCCCCGTCCCTGGAGGGCGACCACGGCGCGGCCGGCGCGCAGATGATTCTCGACGAGCGCCAGGGATTCGCCTTTCTGGCGGCCCGGCGAAATGTCCACCGGCACCGTCCCGATCCGCCCGATGCGCGAGGAGACGAAATCGACGAAGGCGGTTTTCAGGGGGCCGAGAAGCCTGTTGAACGTCAGGCCGAATTCCTTGAAGTGGCGCTCCAGATGCCTGCGGATGACGGCCTGGAAGGAGGCGTCGTCGAACAGCTCCCGGTTGGCCGTGAAGAAGATGGGACGGGGGGCCGCCTTGAAGAGGACGGCCACATCCTTGAAGCTCCCGATGTGATTGCCCACCAGGACGTTCGGGCCGGAGAGAACGAAATTCCCGGCGCCGCGGACCTCGAGCTTTTTTCCCAGGAGGGCGACCCTCCACAGCCTTCTGATGACCGGCCGCAAGCGCTCGTATTCCTCTTCGTAGGTGGCCATGCGTGGTTATTTTACGGCGGCTTTGACCTTTCGGGCAAGCCGGAACGCAAGAAAGCCAAGGAAGGGTTCCAACGCCTGGCGGGGTTCCAATCGCTGCGGAAGCTTCGGATTTCTCAGTCGGCTTTATTGGAAGCCCGTCCGCTTCGGCCGTCGGGGAGCCCTGGGTCGCGCCAACCCACTCTAATCCTCTACGTGAATCACACAAATAGAGAGGCTGAGGCAAAAATATGGCATCGCGGTACAAACTGTGCTCAGCCGGACGCTCTTCGAAACCCGTCGCTTCCTTGCTGTACACCGCATGGCGCTTCCGCCCTTCCCCGCCTTTTTTTCTTTACTCTGCTCTGATGCCCAGCAGCATCTCCAAACCTGTGATATTGGGAATTCATCAATAGGGTCCTGTCGCGGCTCTCCCCCGGCCGTGCTCGCAGCCGGGCTGCTGCGCGCGGGCGGGGGGCCCCCTCGCCGCGCCACCCTTCCGCGAACATCTGGCCATCACAGATTTGGAGATGCGCTCCCGATGACTCAAACGCCAGAGAGGTCAGCCTGCCAGAACAACCGATGAAAAAGACTGCGTGATTGAGGCGCCGGATTCGCCCCGAGGTCCCCAAAGCGGAAGAGGGGGCCCCATCGGCTTGCCGCTGGAGAGGAGTTCTCCAAACTTGTCAGCCGGGCCGAGTCGTGCTAGGTTAGGTTTTCCCTCCGGCCTCGAAACGGCCGCATCGAAGCGACGAGGAGGACGCCGTGATCACTCTGATCCGACGCGGAACGGTTTTCGCCCCCCAACCCCTGGGAATCAAGGACATCTGGATCTTCGGCGAGCGCGTGGGCGCCGTCGCCGAGCCCGGCGCCGTCAAGGTCGAGGGTTTCCCGGTCAAAACGATCGAGGCCGAGGGGCTCACCGTGGCGCCTGGGATCATCGATCCCCACGTCCACATCCTGGGCGGCGGCGGTGAGGGCGGGCCGGCGACGCGGGCGCCCGAGATCCGCGTCGAGGACATCATCCGCAGCGGCGTGACCACGGTCATCGGCTGTCTGGGTACGGACGGCGTCACGCGGCACGCGTCCTCCCTGCTGGCCAAGGCCCGCGCCCTGGAGATCGAGGGAGTCAGCTCCTATGTCTTCATCGGCTCCTATGAGCTGCCCGTGCAGACCTTGACCGGCAGCGTCCGCTCCGACCTGGCCCTCATCGACAAGGTCATCGGCGCGGGCGAGATCGCCGTCTCGGACCACCGCTCCTCCCAGCCGACATTCGAGGAAATCGCCCGGCTGGCGGCCGCGTGCCGCGTGGGCGGCCTGCTGGGCGGCAAGGCCGGCGTGCTCCATTTCCACCTGGGAGGGGGCGCCCGGAAGCTCGAGATGCTCTTCCGTCTTCGGGCGGAGACCGAGATCCCGGCCTCCCAGGTCATCCCCACCCACACCAACCGCAACCGGGCTCTCCTCGAGGAAGGCCTCCGCTGGGTCCAAGACGGCGGCTGGGCCGACCTCACGGCCGGAACGGAGCCCGAGAGGGAGAGCGACGAGGACGTCAGCATCGAAACGGCCCTCCGCCTGGCGCGGGAGCGGGGCGTTCCCCTCGAGCGCTTCACCGTGAGCTCCGACAGCAACGGCAGCCTGCCGGTATTCGACGCGAAGGGCGAGCTCAGGGGATTGACCATCGCCTGCCAGGACGCGCTGCTCGCGACCTTCCGCTCCCTCGTCCGGCGGGGTCTTCTGTCCCTCGAGGAGGCCGCCCGCCTGTTCGCCCACAACCCGGCCCGTTTTTACAGGCTCGACCGCAAGGGCGAGGTCGCCCCGGGCAGGGACGCGGACCTCATCCTCCTGGACAAGGACCTCGTCCTGAAGGGAGTCTTCGCCCGGGGGAAAGAGATGATGTCCGGCGGCCGGCTTCTCGTCCGCGGAACGTTCGCTCCCGCTTAGGAGGCGCCTGGACATGAAAGACGCACAGACGGCGGCCCCCGCTTCGCGCGGGAAAAAAGCCCCCCTCGCCGTGGCCCTTCTCCCCCTGCTCTTCATGGCCGCGCTGCTCGGCGTGGGCTACGGCGTCTACAAAATCAAGCCCCAGGTCCTGCTCATCACCGCGGCCTTTTTCACGGGCGTCGTCGGACTGCTCCTGGGGTACACCTGGCGGGAGATGCAGCAGGGCATCGTGGACAGCATCCACAAGGCCATGCCCGCCATCCTGATCATGCTCTGCGTGGGCGTTCTGATCGGCACCTGGATCTCCTGCGGCACCATCCCCCTGGTCATCTTTTACGGCCTGAAAATCATCTCCCCTCAGTTTTTTCTCGTCACGGCCTGCGTCGTCTGCACCGTCACGGCCATGGCCACCGGAACGTCCTGGGGCACGATCGGCACCCTGGGCGTGGCCTTCATGGGCATCGCCCTGGGCCTGGGCATCCCGGCCGGGCCGGCGGCCGGGGCCGTGGTCGCCGGCGCCTACATGGGCGATAAGATGTCCCCCCTGTCCGACATCCCCAACCTGGCCACGGTCGTCTCGGGCTCGAACCTGTTCGACCACATCAAGCACATGATGAAGTCCGGCCTGCCGGCCTGGCTCATCGGGCTGGGCGTGTACACGGTCGTCGGGCTGGGCTACGGGCGGGAACACGTCCAGTCCGAGACGGTAACCCTCATCACCGACACGCTGCGCCGCAGCTTCCTCGACCGCGGCGCCGGGCTGAATCTAATCCTTCTGCTGCCCATGGCCATCGTCTTCTTCTTCGCCGTGGCCAAAA
>VGJG01000268.1 GCA_016867615.1 Candidatus Aminicenantota bacterium
CCGCGACACTTCTCTTGTTTCTTTCCCTCTACGCCCTGGTGACAGTTCATCCTTTCCCCCCCCGCAGCAGCCCCGGTCTTCGCCTGACCTTTCTGGATGTCGGACAGGGGGAAGCCATCCTGGTCGAGTTCCCCGGAAGAAAAAAAATGCTGGTCGATGGGGGCGGCCTTCCCGGAGGGGATTTCGATGTGGGGGAGTCCGTCGTCTCGCCCTTCCTGTGGAGGGCGGGGATGAAGAGGGTGGACTATCTGGTCTCGACCCACGCTCACTATGACCACCTGGCCGGCTTGTGCGCCGTGGCGCGGAATTTCAAGGTGTCCGAGGTCTGGGAGGCGCCCGCGTCCGGCGAGGACGCCTGGAGGCTTCGTTTCCGGGAGTCTCTGCGGCACTCCGTGCCCGTGAGGTTCTTGTCGGAAGGAGACTCCGCCCGCGTCTCGGGTGTCTTGATCGAGGTCCTCAATCCGCTCCCCCCGGGGGCCGCCCGCCCCGCCGGGGACAACGAAAACTCCCTCGTGCTCCGCCTGACGCTGGGACGGGTTTCCCTGCTTCTGACGGCGGACATCGGGCGCGACGAGGAAGAGCGGCTTCTCGGCCGCGGATCGCCCCTGGCCTCCGCGGTCCTCAAGGCCGCCCATCACGGAAGCGCGGCCTCGACGACGCCCGGATTTCTGGAAAGGGTCCGACCCCGCCTGGCCGTCGTCTCCTGCGGCCGGGGAAACCCCTACGGTCTTCCCAGCCCGGCCGTCCTGGAACGCCTGCGACGGGCCGGAGTCCGCGTGTTCCGCACCGACCTCGACGGCGCGGTCGAGGTTGCGACCGACGGGCGGGCGGTCGCCGTCCGGACTTCCGAGGCGATTGACGGACCGCCGGGTTTATTCTATATTGAATAACAGATATGAGACTCAGCCCCTGGCTCGCCGGCATGGTGTTTTTGGCGTCCTCGGCCGCGGCCCTTTTTTCCCAGGACCTGGCCGAAGCGGCCAAAAAGGAGAGGGAGAGGCGGGCCGCCCTTAAGGACAAGCCCGTCGTCCTTCTGACTTCGGACTCTTTCCAGGGACTGAAAAAGAAGCCGGCGGTCAGCATCGCCCCGGAAACCGAAGAACCCCCCGCCGGGGAGGACCTCGCGCTTCCCCCTCCCGGAGAAGAGCCCCGCGAGGAAGAAGCCGCCCCCGTCCGCAATGTCCCCAGCGTGTCCGTCATCCAGCCGACGGAGATAATCGGCCGGACCGGCGGGTCTCCCGATGCGGGAGAGGCCGGGGACGCGGAAGCCCGTTGGCTCAAAGCCAAGGAATACGCCGACCTTCTGGAACTCAAGCTCAACGCCCTGTGGATGCAGTTTTACAGCCTGGACGATACGATGCCCCGGGATCTGCTCCAGCAGGAGATCGCCGACGTCTTCGAAAAATACACCCGGGCCCGCGAGGAAGAGGCCAGACTCAAGGAGCTGCTCGGCCCCTCGAAGGACGACCGGGGCTGACCCCCGCTCCGGCCGCGCGCCCGGCCTCGTCCTTACCGGAAATAGAGGAACGAAATCTGCAGTCCGAGTTCCCGCTCGTCCTTGGAGGGAGGGACGTCCCGGGAGGGAACGAACGTCTTGTCGGTGGTGATGATCAGGTAAAACTCGTCCCTGTCTCCCATGATCTCCTTGGGGACCGTATAGAACTTCTCGAATATGCCGTCGGGGGTCGAGAACTCGTCCAGGACCCGGTCGTTGATCTTGATGATGGCCTTCTGCTCCCTGAGGAGGTCGAGGTTCATTCCGCCGCGCACGACCAGCATGGCCTCGCGGCGGGGGTTGTCGACCACGCAGCGGGCTTCCTTCGTCGTCCAGCGCCATTGCTTGAGGATCGTCTCGGGATTGATCTCCAGGTCGTACCAGCCGCTCTCGTAGATGATCTCGGGCGTTCCGGGGGGCGGGGGGAAGACCTTGATCGCGGTCTTGAGGACTTCCGCCTTGGTCTTGCCCGTCCTGTCCAGGGGGGAATAAAAGCCGACCGACAATCTCATGTCCTCGGAGCCGGTGAACCGGGGGTCGAATTCGTCGATGAAGGCGGGGATGTAGATCCGGCGGGTGTAGGTGTGGACCTGTCCCGGCGCCCACTGCGAAGTCGGCACGGCGGGCAGGTGGTCGTCCTGAAAGAGCATGTTGTCCTTGTGCCAGAAATGAACATAGACGTTGTGGTCCTTGTCCATCTTGGTCATGTCCGCGCCGGTCTGCCACTCGTAGGTCATGTCGACGAACAGGTTGTCGGACAGGGGGCTCTCGGAGAATTTCACCTTGAGCTCCAGGCCCTGGACCTGGTTCGGCCGGCTGCAGGACAAAGAGATAAGCAAGACCGCCGCGAGCGCAACAGCGGCGACAATGCGCTTGTTCATGGTATCGCCTCCTCGTCGGACCCCTCCCGGGTCCGGAGTCATTATAGATAAAAAGACCGGGCGGAGTAAAGCCCGCCGTCCACCGCTGCGCGCCCCCGACTCCTATCCTTCGGACGGCCCGGCCGTTGTCATCGCCGGAGCGATGGTATATATTGACCGGGAATGGGCGCCGTACTTTTTTTATATTCTTTCATTTCCCGACTTGTAACCCGGGCGAAAAACGCCCTCTACGACCGGGGATGGATCAAGCCCCGGCGCGGCCCCCTGCCGGTCATCAGCGTCGGCAACATCACCCTGGGCGGCACGGGAAAAACGCCGGCGGCGATCGAAATCCTCGACCGCCTGCTCCGGGACGGGTTTCGGCCCGCGCTGGTGACCCGGGGGTACCGGGGAAAATGGGAGAGGCGCGGCGGCTTGCTCTCCGACGGAACACGGCTTTGGGGAAACTGGCGTGAATCCGGGGACGAACCGGCCATGGTCGCCCTGCGGGTTCCCCGGGCCGGGGTGTTCGTCGGCCGTCACCGCTTGAAATCCTGCCTCCGGGCGGCGGAGGCGGGCTTCGACGTCGCCGTGCTCGATGACGGCTTCCAGCATCGCCGGCTCCACAGAGACCTCGACATCGTCCTTCATGATCCCCGGAGGAGAGCGGCCCTCCGGGAGCCCGTGACGGCCTTGAGCCGGGCGGACATCATCCTCGTCCCGGATAGCGCCAGGGATGAGGCCGAGAGGCTGCTCCTTCGGAAGACCGGGCGGCCGGCTTTTCATTCTTACTCGGTCGTTCCTCTTTATTTTCTTAAGATAACGGGTTCGTCCGACGAAGTCGCATCCCGGGTCACCCTGGAGAGCCTGCGCGGCGCGGAGACCGTGGCCTTCTGCGGACTGGCCGCCCCCGAGAGGTTCTTCCTGATGCTCGAACGTCTCGGCCTGCGCCTGAGGAAAAAGGTCGTTTTTCCCGACCACCACCCCTATCCGGCCCGCTCCTGGGACCGGATCCGGACTCTTCGGCGCGAACTCAAGGCCGAAGCCGTCGTGACCACCGAAAAGGACGCCGTCAAGCTCGCCGGCCGGCCGGAGATCCCCGGGGAAGCCGCTCTCTTCGTCCTCAGGATCGGCCTGGAGATGAAGCCGGAGTTCTTCGCCGCCCTGGCCGGATTCGGGGGCGGAACTCGGGAGGGAAGCTCATGACCGGAACGATTAGCGGCCTGCTCCTCTATCTCCCCTACAGGGCTTTGTCCCTGGCGTTCATGGCCCTTCCCCGCCGCGCCTGCCTCGCCCTGGGCCGG
>VGJG01000269.1 GCA_016867615.1 Candidatus Aminicenantota bacterium
ATAGCTGTTGAGGGATTTCGAGCCAAGCCGCGCCGCGACCTCTTTCAAGCTCAACCCGGCCTTCAAGCACGCTCGCCTGAGCAACAAGGCCGCGAGAGCGCCCTGATCGGAGGCGCCGATTTCGAATTCTTTTTCTCTCGTCCCGAAAACGAAGACCTTGAATCCTCTCTTACTGACGAGAGGCTCGCCGGCTTACGGGGAGGACGGCTCTATGATAGAATGCGAAAAATGAAAGCTCTCGTCGCCCTGGGCACCCGGCCGGAGGTCATCAAGCTGGCGCCGGTCATCATGGAGATGCGGCGCCGGCCGGGGAGATTCCGGCCGATTCTCGCCGCCACGGGCCAGCACGGCTTTCTGCAGAAGCAGATGCTCCAAGCGTTCGGTCTCGAGCCCGATTTTGAGCTCCGGGTCATGCGGTCCGATCAGAGCCTGGAGGCGCTGACCGGCCGCGTCCTGAGGCGTTTTTCGGCTCTGCTTGAAACAACGCGTCCCGACCTGGTCATGGTCCAGGGCGACACGACGACGGCCATGGCCTGCGGCCTGTCCGCATTCTACCGCAGGATCCCGGTCGCCCATGTCGAGGCCGGGCTCAGGACCGACGACGTTTACCGTCCCTTTCCCGAGGAGGTGAACCGGCGGATCATCACCCAGGTCGCCTCGCATCATTTCGCGCCCACGAGGGGGGCGGCGGCCAATCTCCTGCGGCAGGGCGTTCCCCGCGGCCGCGTCCTCGTCACGGGGAACACGGTCGTGGACGCCGTCCGCTGGGCGGCGAAGAACGTGTCCGCCGCGATTCCCGCCCGCGTCGAACGGTCGCTGGCACGAAAGCCGAAGCTCATTTTAGTCACCGTGCACCGCCGGGAGAGCTTCGGCCGGCCGCTGCTCCAAATCTGCCGCGCCCTGCGGGCGATCGCTCAAAACCATCCCGAGGCGCTCCTCGTCTATCCCGTTCACCCCAACCCCAACGTCCGCCGCCGGGTTCAAGACCGGCTGGACGGGGTCGAGAGGATCGTTCTCACCCGGCCGCTCGACTACTTCGCTTTTCTCAGTCTCCTGAAGCGCGCCCACCTCGTCCTGACCGACTCGGGCGGGGTCCAGGAGGAAGCGCCCTCGTTCCGGGTGCCCGTCCTCGTCCTCCGCGAGGTGACGGAGAGGCCCGAGGGCGTGGCCTCCGGCGTGGCCAAAGTCGTGGGCCTGGACGCCGGGGCCATCGTCCGCGAGACCGGGCGGCTGCTTCAGGACCGGCGCGCCCATGACCGAATGCGCCGGCCGGCCAACCCCTACGGCGACGGCCGAGCGGCCCGCCGCATCGTGGAGTATCTGGCCCGGCGGACCGTATCCTGAATTTTTCCAAGGAGGTCTGGAAATGAAAATTCGGTCGCTCGCCCGGACCGTTCCGGCCGCTGTTTTGTTCGCCGCCGCCGCATCCGGCCTTATGTTTCAAGCTGCGGCCGCTCAGGAGAGACCTCAAACGCTGCCCCTCTCCGCCGAACAGGTTCGGGGCGGCCTCCACCTCGTCAAAGGCGGATCCGGAGCCAATACGGCCTTCTACATCACCGGGAAGTCCGTTTTCGCCATCGACGCCAAAATGAGCGCCGAGTCGGCGACGGCCATGCTGGAGGAAATCGGCAAGCGGACGCCGGCGCCGGTGACGACCGTCATCATCACCCACAGCGACGGGGATCACATCAACGGCCTCCCCGGATTCCCCAAGGGGTTGGCCGTCATCGCCCACGAAAACTGCAAAGCCGATATCGAGAAGGCCGCTGTCAACCTCCCGGCTCTTGTGGATTACATTCCGAACCGCATTCTCGGCCGGGATCGCGAAACCCTCTACAAGGAAGACGACGGCTGGATCGACCTGGTTTATTTCGGGCCGGCCCATACGAGCGGCGACCTTGTCGTCTGGTTCCCGCGGGAAAAGGCCGTCTTTGTCGGCGACCTGCTGTTCGTCGGCCGCGACCCCCTCATTCATCGCTACAAGAACGGCAATTCCTTCGGCTATGTCAAGACGCTCAAGGGCTTGCTCGAACTCTCCCCCCAGGTCGAGATCTTCCTCTCAGGGCACGCCGACCCCTTGGGCCGGTCCGACGTCGCGGGTCTCATCGCCTCCATGGAAGAAAAGCAGGCCAAAGTCAGGGCCCTGGTCGAAGAGGGCCGAACCCTCGAGGAGGTCAAGAAAGCCTTCGGCATCGAAGACCCGCCCGGCCGCCGCTGGCCGAGCTTGGTGGAAACCATCTACCTCGAACTGACGGCCAAATAAGCTGGTTCTCTTCCATATTCCGTGGGCTGACACGCCGGCGGGGGAGGCCGTTTGTCTCGGACCGCCGACGCGGTATAATGACTCGAACAAGAAGACGTGAAAACGTTCAATCTGGCCTACGGAAAAACCGGTCTGCCGCTCGAGCTGCCCGACGCGCTGGACGTGACCGTGGTCGAGCCGGTTTTCGTCACGGCGATCCCCGACCCGTCGGAGGCGTTGAGGGAGGCGCTGCGCTCGCCGCTCGGATTGCCTCCTCTTCGGGACATCATCTCGCCGGGGATGCGCGTGGGCATCGTCTTCAGCGACATCACCCGGCCGGCGCCCAATCCGCTGATGCTCGGGGCTGTTCTCGAGAAGCTTGAAGGCCTAGCCGGTCTTGAAATCATCCTCTTTAACGCTTTGGGAACCCACCGCCCCAACACCGACGCCGAGCTGCGGGGCATGCTGGGCGACGGCGTCTTCGGAAAATTCCGCATCGTGCAAAACGACGCCTTCTTGCCAGGGTCGCAGGTTTCCCTCGGCAGAAGTTCCCGGGGACATGAGATCCGGATCAACGCCGAATTCATGAGCTGCGACCTGAAAATCCTCACGGGCTTCATCGAGCCTCATCTTTTCGCCGGTTTTTCCGGCGGGGGCAAGGCCGTCATGCCGGGCATGGCCGGCCTGGAGACCGTTCTCGGCAATCACGACGCCGGAATGATCGGCCACCGGCGGGCGACCTGGGGCGTCACCCGGGGCAATCCGGTCTGGGAGGAGATCCGCGAGGTCGCCGGCCGGGCCGGCCGCGTCTTCCTGCTCAATGTCGCCCTCAATCGCGACAAGGAAGTCACGGGCGTCTTCGCCGGCGGCCTGGACGAGGCGCATGAGTCCGGATGCGAATTCGTCAAGCGCTCGGCCATGGTTTCCGTGCCCCGGCTTTACGACATCGTCGTGACAACCAATTCCGGCTATCCGCTCGACTTGAACTTATACCAGTCGGTCAAGGGAATGAGCGCCGCGGCCCAGATCGTCCGGCCGGGCGGGGCGATCATCATCGCCGCCAGCTGCTGGGACGGCATCCCGGATCACGGAAATTACGGCCGGCTCCTGCGATCGGCCGTCAGCCCGAGGGAGGTCCTCGAAAAAATCTGCGCGCCCGGCTTTCTGGAGCCGGACCAGTGGCAGGCCCAGATTCAGGCCGGCATTCAGCTCAAGGCGGACGTCTACGTCAAGTCCGAAGGCTTGGGCGACGACCAGGTGCGCGCCGCTCTCCTCAATCCCTGCCGCCGCATCGAAGAAACCGTTGCCGAGCTTCTGGTGAAGTTCGGCCCCGCCGCTTCGATCTGCGTCCTGCCCCAGGGCCCCCAGACAATTCCCTATTGGGGAC
>VGJG01000270.1 GCA_016867615.1 Candidatus Aminicenantota bacterium
ATGGAAGCCGGCTTGCCGGTGGTCTCGATCTGCCGCCGCAGGTCGTTCACCGTCCTTCCCGAAGCCTGCAGAACGGCGTCCGCCGTCTCCCGGGTGACGTTGATGACACGGGACGTCTCCCAGGGATTGTCGGCCGCGGCGCCGGGCAGGGACAGCCGGCGGCGCTGACGGTCGATGATCGGCCGGTCGTCGGGGATGTGGAACGGAGCGGCCTGGGCGAGCAGTGTTTCGTTGTCCCGGGCGGAGTTCGAAACGAGGAGGATGGCCGCCGGCCCGCGCTTGGCCAGCTCCGCGGTCTTATCGAAGCCGCCTCGCATCCGGCGCGAGATGTCCGGGGCGGGAAAATACTTCTCCTTGAGCTCCTTGGATTGAAAGGGGGATTTCGGGTCGTCCCTCCCGGGCGCCTCGGTGAGGATGAGGACAACCTTGTCCCGGACATCGACGTTCCGGAAGTCGTCGTAGCCGATGCTCTTCTCGGCGATGCCGTAGCCGGCGAAAACGACCGGAGCGCAGATCGTCGCGGAAACCGCCGACCGGAGGTTGAAGTCGATGTTTGGGGAAAATGCCCTGACCTTGACCGCATCGCCCGTCCGGATCTCCACGGACAGGGAGGACGAGGTCGATGTGATCTCCCTGAGGGCGAATTCCTGAAAATAGCTTTTTCCGGCGGGCCGGGCCGGTCCCGGCTCCCCCGGTCCGAAAAAACCGTCCCGGCCCTGGGTCGCCGCCGCCGCCACCGCGGGCTGGACGCGCCACAGGGACATCATCGTCGCCGCGAACTCCGCGGCCAGTCTGTAGCCCCGCGTGCCCGTCTCCCGGCCCTCCATGAGGTCGTGGGAGATGTAGGACAGCAGGGCCAGGGAATCCCGGGCGTTGATGGCCTCGTAGCCGGCCTTGAGATCCGCGGGGACGGGCTGCGTCTTTTCGACCTGGACGAGGTTCCGGAGCGCGTCCTCGGGCTTGGCCTGAGGCGCGCCCTGGGCGCCGGCCAAGTGCACGAGGACCAGGAGGATCAGGACGGCGAAGGTGAGTTTTCTCATGTCGATCATTATACCTTTTTGGAAAAAAAAATTCTTCTCGATTCTCAGCCGCCGGAGAATTTACTTTACTCCGGGAACTGTGCTAGTCCTATATCCGCCCCTGACATCCATCGCCGGAGGTGCATCATGTCTTGGCGACGATCGCCCGTCCTTCTTCTCGCCTCGCTGTCGGTCTTGGCCTGGTCCGCCCTTGTGAGCGCGGGTCAAGCCCTGAACGACGAGATTCTCGGAGGCCTCCGCTTCCGTTCCATAGGTCCGACGCGCCAGGGCGGCCGGTTCGTCGATTTCGCCGCGCCCCTGCAGAAGCCGCACACCTTCTACGCGGCCACGGCCTCGGGCGGCCTGTGGAAGACCGAAAACCGCGGGCAGTCCTTCCAGCCCGCGTTCGACAACCAGCCCGTGTTCTCCATCGGCGACATCGCCGTCGACCCCTCGAACCCCGAGGTCGTTTGGGTCGGGACGGGCGAGGCCAACAACTCCCGGAGCTCCTACTGGGGCAACGGCGTGTACAAGACCGAGGACGGCGGGAAGACGTGGGCCCACCTGGGCCTCGAGGAGTCCCATCACATCGGGCGCCTCGTCGTTCATCCCACCGACCCCGGGACCGTGTACGTGGCCGCCCTGGGACACCTCTATTCCGAGAACGAAGAGCGGGGATTGTACAAGACCGAGGACGGGGGCCGAACCTGGAAAGAAGTGTTGAACTTCAGGGTCCGGGGAGCGAGGATGGGCTGCGTCGATGTCGTCCTCGACCCGCGGAATCCGGATGTCGTCTACGCCGCCACGTACGACCGGCTGCGCCGTCCTTGGACTTACCATATCGGGGGGCCCGGAAGCCGCATCCACAAATCGAACGACGGCGGCCGGACCTGGGCCGTCCTCCAAGAGGGGCTTCCCGGGGGCCATCTGGGCCGGATCGGGCTGGCCGTTTATCTCAGAAATCCGGACATCCTCTATGCCTGCGTGGAGAACGTCAACAAGCCGGGGATGAGCGACGAGGAGCGCTGGAAGGAGATCCTGGAGGGCCGCTCGAGCGCGGGCATGATCGACGGTCAGGTCTTCCGCTCGGAAGACGGCGGCCGATCCTGGAACGCGGCGAGTCCGCCGAACCGCAGCATCGGGGGGGCTCCCGGCTACTACTACGGCCAGATCGTCATCGACCCCAACGACGACCGGCATGTCTACGTCCTGTCCGTCGGGGTCCATGAGACGACCGACGCCGGGAAAACCTGGAACTCGCGGGCGTTCGCCTTCGGGGGAGACAATCACGCCCTGTGGATCGACCCGGCCGACTCGAACCACATGCTCCTGGGGTACGACCACGGCCTGGGGATCACCTACGACCGCGGGCGGACGTGGCGGCATCCCGACAACATGCCCCTGGCCCAATTCTACGCCGTCGGTTTCGACATGTCCGTGCCCTACCGGGTGGCCGGCGGCCTTCAGGACAACGGATCGGTCCTGGGTCCTTCGACCAAGAAGGGCTCCCCCGGGCGTCAGGAGGCCGCGGCGGGGGGGGCGGGGCTCAGCCCGGCGCTGCGTCCCGGACCGTCCATCCTTCTCGAGGACTGGTTCAGCGTGGGCGGCGGGGACGGCATGTTCAACGTCTTCGACACGAGGACGAACCGCTACCTGTACAACGAATCCCAGTTCGGCGTCATTCAGCGTCTCGACCTTTTGACCGGCGAGACGAAAAGCATCCTCTACCGGGGCCGGGACCTGCGCTTCAACTGGTGCGCGCCCATCCATGTCTCGGCCCATGACAGCCGGACGATCTACCACTGCGGCAACGTCGTCCTCCGTTCCCCGAACCGGGGAGAATCCTGGGAAGAGGTCAGTCCCGACCTGTCCACGAACGACCCCGCCAAGCTGGCCTCGGGCAAGGGGGGTGACGGCAACATCCAGTACTGCACGATCACCGCCTTCGATGAATCCCCCCTCGTCTCCTCGGTCCTCTGGGCCGGAACGGACGACGGGCGGGTGTGGCTGACGAGAAACGGCGGGAAAGACTGGTCCGAGCTCAGCGCCGGAATTCCCGGCCATCCCGGGTTCTGGGTCAGCCGCCTCACGGCTTCCGGCCATGACCCGGGAACGGCCTATCTGTCCTTCACGGGCTACCGGCACGACGATTTCCGACCCTTTCTCTACAGGACGTCGGATTACGGTCGAACATGGACCTCGATCGCCGCCAACCTCCCCCGGGAGCCGGTGAACGTCGTCCGGGAGCATCCCCGGAACCCCGGCCTGCTGTTCGTGGGGACGGAGATGGGGGTGTATGTCTCGATCGACGGCGGCCGGTCCTGGAGTCAAATGAAAGCCAACCTGCCCACCCAGCCGGTCCACGATCTCAAGGTCCATCCCCGGGACGACGAACTGATCGCGGCCACCCACGGACGCGGCCTGTTCATCGCCGATATCAGCCCTCTGGCGGAGCTTTCGCCGCAGGTCCTGGCCTCGCGCCTCCACGTCTTCACGCCCAAAACGAAGATCCGCTGGCTGCCGGGCCTCACCCGCCACTCCAGCTCGTCGAATTACCCGGGGGAGAGCGAGCCGAGGGGGCTGGTCCTGTATTTCACCCTCAAGGACAA
>VGJG01000271.1 GCA_016867615.1 Candidatus Aminicenantota bacterium
ACGGTCATGTACATGGCAATGCCCTTGTCGGCGGCCCGGCGCAGCGCCGGGTAGAGGGGCTTGTTGACGTGGCCGAGCCCGGTTCCGGCGATGACGATCCCCCGGTACCGGTTGTCGATGAGCGAATCAATGATACCCGGCTTCATGTTGGGATAATAGTACACGATGGAAACCTTCTCCTCAAATGCCGTGCGAATTCTGACGCGCCTGTCGCTGTGCCGGCGCCTGTAGTCGTCACGGAGAGGGATGATCCAGTCCCGGCTGACCATGGCGATCGGGATGTCGCCGATCGTCCGGAAGGTCGAGCGGTAGGAGGAGTGCATCTTACGGACGCGCGTGCCGCGGTGGAGGAGGTCATACTGGTCGCTCGTCGGCCCGAACATGCAGACCATGATTTCGGCGATGTCGCTTTCGGCGGCGGTCTTGGTGGCGTTGATGAGGTTGAGGGCGGCGTCGGAGGAGGGACGGTCGCTCGACCGCTGGGAGCCGACCATGACGATGGGCACGGGCGAATCCTGGACCATGAAGGAGAGGATGGCCGCCGTATGGTGCATCGTGTCCGTGCCGTGGCCGATGACGATGCCCTGGACGCCTTTCTCGATTTCCCGGCCGATCGCGTTCGCCGTCCCGACCCACTGCTCGGGCCCCATGTTCTCGCTGAACACGCCGTAAAGCTTCTCGGTTTCCAGGTTGCAGATATCGGCCAGCTCGGGGACCGAGCCGTAGAGCTCCCCGGGAGTGAAGGCCGGGATGACGGCGCCCGTCCGGTAATCCAGGCGGCTGGCGATCGTCCCGCCCGTGCCGAAGAGCTTGACCCGGGGTTTTCGGGGGTCGTAGGGGAATTCCTTCTCCGGGATTTTGTAATGGGCTTCCTTGTAGCCGATTTCCTTGATTTCCGTCACCGCGGAAACGGTGATGCCCACGTTGTAGCCGTTTCGAAGCTTGAGGACGATGTGCCTGTCGTCGGCGGTTTCCGAGCGCGGCAGGATGATGCCCTTGAAAGCGCCGCGCGTCGTCCGCACTTCGGCGTCGCTCCAGACGCGGACGCCGTGCGCCTTGAGGAGAGAAAGGGCTTCCCCCCGATAGCCTTTGTAGATATCGCTCTTGAGAACTTCGCTCATGACACTTTTCCTTTAGCCCGAATCCATGGCCTCGCGCAGGATGGACGCCACTCTAACGCCCGGCGCCCTGCCGCGCAGGCCGGCCATCAGCACGCCCATCAGGTGACGGAATTTTTTTTCCGGGTCCCCGGGCTCGAGTTTCCGGTATAAGCGGACCGTGCTCGAGACAATCTCCCGGACATCCTTATCTTCCAGCGGGAAAATCCCCAGTTCCTCAATGGCCTGTGCGGGATCCTTGCCGTCGAGGGACATGACCTTGAGCAGGCCGGGAAAGGCTTCCCGGCTGAATTCCCCCTGGCTGTGACGGCGCAGGAGCTCGAACAGCGCTTCGTCGCTGAGCCGCGAGACCGGAAATCCCTTTCGATCCAGGTGTTTCATCATCTGGGCGAGGACCACGGCTGCAAGGACCGGGTTGACATTGAGCGCCCGGACGGCTCTCTCGAAAAGGCCGGCCCGCCTGTGCGGGATGAGGGCCTCGATAATTCCGGGCGGAAGGCCCAGCTTGCGGTAGAGCTCGCGCCGCTCCCAGGGCGCAAGCGGCAGGCGGCTCCTGGCCCTGTCGATTCTTTCCTCTTCAAGAGGGACCGGCGGCATGTCCGTATCCGGGTACATCCTGTCCGGGCCGGGCAAAATTCTTTCAAACCCGTTGACGCCCGAAGGAAAGGCCTGCCGCGTCTCGCCCGGCACGGCCTCGGCCGCCTCGGCGGCCCGGATGACAATCTCGCCCACGGCGGTCTCGGAATCTTTCGCATCGCCCCAGACCAGGACCGCCGTATCGTTTTTCCCGAGGCCGAGCGCAGCCGCCACCTCGCGCCACTCCGAAGCGGCGAGCGGGCGGTCCTTCATCTCGCTGTGGAGGATGTTGGGGAGTTCGTCCAGACAGGCGATGACCCTGATCCTGTCCGAAATTTCGCCGGCCAGGTCTCTCCCCGGCTGGAGCGGGAACGTGAGAAGGCCCCTGAAATTCCTCAACCCGACCGCCATCACCCGCCATCCCCTCTCCGCGGCCCGGCGGAGGGGCGCGAAGCTTGTGTTCTTCAGGATGGACGTCACCTCGGCTGTCCGGGATTCCAGGGTGTTTTTGCGGATGCCCCTTTTCCGGAGCTCCTCGCGGAGTTCGAGAAGGTTCCACTGCCTGAGGGCCTCGAAGTGGGTCAGCCGGGGGATGTACGGAATCCGGTGGACGCCTTTGATCTCGACTCTGGTGCCGCCCTCGACGCTGACGTTGACGTCCTGGCGCGCCCGGCCGATGCCGGTCCTTACCTTGCCGGTCGTGCGCGCCAGCTCGCGCAGGAGCTCGGCCACTTCGGCGACCTCCCGGGGCGCCCGCATGTCGGGATAGGTGACCGTCTCGATCAAAGGGATACTTAATCGATCGGTTTTGTAAACTCTTCGGTGGCCGCGGTCGCTCACCTCGCGGCAGGCGTCCTCCTCCAGCCCGAGCTGCCGGATGTTGATTTTTCCTCCCCGGTAGGGCACCCAGCCGTCCGTGCCGAGGATGGTCGTGCGCTGGAACCCGGCCGGAATGCTCCCGTCGAGGTACTGCTTGCGCGAGATGTGGAGCTCCCCGACGATGTTGCAGTTGAGGAGAAGGGCCACTTCGAGGGCGATGTCGAGGGCTTCCTGGTTGAGCTCGAACGGCGGAGTGTCGTCCATCTCATAGGTGCAGACGTTCGCCCGGTGGAGCTGGTAGACGATTTCCTTGCGCGTCTTGAACTCCATCAGCGCCGTGCCGTCGTACTCGCCTAACTCGGAGAGCGTGGGCCGCATGTGGCGGAGCACTTCGGCATGGTAATCTTCGTAGTATTCCCCGGCGGGGCAACGGCAGAAGAGCTTTTTCCGCGTCTGGAGCTGCTGGTGAATCTCGAGGCCGGAGCGAAATCCCATCTCGAGGTAATCCCGCTCTTTGAGTTCACCGTAAGCGCAGATTCTGGGCATGGCGGAGCTTGGCAATATACCAAATAACCCCTCCCCCTTCAAGATCAGGAGGGGTCATGTAAGCATCTCTTTTTATGTGATAAGCGGGTGCAGGAGGCTGCCCTTGGCCCCCGGCCCCGGGGAACCAGTCCCGTCGATTCCCCCCGTCGGACAAGCCGAGTCTTGGAAGGGGGTCCAAGGGGGGCATTAAGAGGGGTCGGACCACAAAAACATAAAAAAAAATAAACACATTGCACGTTTTTCAGGCCTCTTTTTCGGGCTTAAATCCCCATTTTCAGGAGCAAAAACGCGGGATTATCTGGTCGGGGCCCTGAAGACTGACAACCTGTGCTTCCTCAGGACACTTATCCCTTCCCGGACATAATCGGCATCAACATAAAGCCGCAGTAGAAGCTCCTCGCCTGGTGCGGGATTCAGACGGAGCTCCTGGCGAACCGGAGCAAGACGGTGATGATGAGAGACAAAAACCCGGTGCCCGACGCGATAGGAAGTCCGCCCGATCCCGATGAGAAGAAGAAACACAAAGAGAAAAACCGCTGCCTGGCTGCTGAGCCTGGTGGCCCGGT
>VGJG01000272.1 GCA_016867615.1 Candidatus Aminicenantota bacterium
CCGGCACGCGCGACGTGAAGCTCATCGGCCATTTCGAACGGGATGCCGCTTCCGGCGGCGCGGGCGACACCGAAAAAGTCCCTCCCGAGGACCCTGCCGTCAAGCCCAAGAAGATACCTGTGACGGCGCCCCCGCCGATTCCGCCCGGAGCGGCCGGGTTGAGCGGCAAGATCAGCGGCTGTCAGCGCGACCCCTTTGGACGGGCCTCGGGGCCGGACCTGCCGCTGCCGGGGGCGGTCGTGATCGCCGGCCGGGGCATCGATTTCGAGACCGGGCTGACGGGCGAGGACGTGGTGAAGAACGCCGACCTGATCGCCGGGATGACCACAACCGACTCCAAGGGCGAGTATCGGCTCGACATTCCGGCCGGCGCTTACCGGGTCATCATCTGGAAACGGCATTATGTGCCCCAGATCGACAGCAAGGTCACGGCCCCCGGCATCCACAACAGCTCGATCTGCGACAACATCGACCGGCCGGCCACGCATGAAGCCCTGCGCTTCAGCAACGAGCGCCGGCAGAGCAGCGACTTCGGGCCTGGGCCGCGCTTCCCCGAGTGGGACAAGCGCGATTCGGGGTTCATCGTCTCCTATCCCCGGATCCTGCAGTTTAAGAGCGGCGATTATGCCTACATCGCCCGGCAGGAAGGCGTCCTCATCAGGCGCAACACCGACGGCGCCGAAGCCGTCGTCGCCGCGGACGCCTCGAGCCATCCGGTCGCCGACCGTTTCAAGAACTCGCTGAGCCGCGACCCCGGCTTGGCGGATCAGCTGGGCGCGGCCCTCAGCGGTGACGCTCGGGCGTTCGACGGCGCGTTGTTCATCCAGGTTTTTCATGGCGGAGCGCTGGTCCACGAAGTGAGCTCCGGCGTGATCTGGATCAGCCGGCACGGGCGCCGGAACAGATAAAATCTCCGGGTCAGGACCCCGGACATGGCCGGCCGGGGGAGATCTCGTTCCGGCGAACGGAACGCATCCGGTTTCCCGATTGACACGGGCCTCGCGGCTCGGATATAAGTAGCCTTCCTGGAGAACGGCATGCCCCCCAAGCCCATCAAAATCCTCGTCACCGGCGCCGGCGGACAGATCGGCACGGAGCTCGTGCGCGCCCTGCGCCAAAGACACGGCCGGGACAACGTCACGGCCACGGACGTCGTCGAGCCCTCTCCCCAGGCCATGGCCGAAGGCCCCTTCGCCCTCCTGGACGTCACCCGCCGGGCCGACGTCGCGGCGGCCGTCGAAAGCCGCCGCATCGACGTCGTCTACCACCTGGCCGCCATCCTCTCCGCCCGCGGCGAGAAGAACCCCGGCCTGGCCTGGGAGGTGAACATCAACGGCACATTCAATGTCCTCGAGGTCGCGCGCGAGAAGGGGCTGGCCCGGGTCTTCTGCCCAAGCTCGATCGCCGTCTTCGGGCCCGAGACGCCCAAGGAGAACACGCCGCAGGAGACCGTCCTGCGGCCGAAAACGATGTACGGGCTGACCAAGGTCGCCGGCGAACTGCTGGGCGACTACTACGTCCAAAAGCACGGCCTGGACGTACGCGGCTGCCGCTACCCGGGCATCATCAGCCACGAGACGCTCCCCGGCGGCGGGACGACGGATTACGCCGTGGCCATCTTCTTCGAGGCGGTCAAGAACGGGCGCTACGCCTGCTTCCTCCGCCCCGAGACGCGCCTGCCTATGATGTACATGCCCGACTGCCTCAAAGCCACGCTCGACCTCATGGAGGCCGACTTCGGCCGCCTGAAGCACCACTGCGACTTCAACCTGGCCTCGATGAGCTTCTCCGCAGAGGAGCTGGCCGCCGAGATCAGGAAGCACATCCCCGGGCTCGTCGTCGCGTACCGGCCCGATTTCCGCCAGGCGATCGCCGACTCCTGGCCGAGGACGATCGACGACGCGGCCGCCCGGGAGGAATGGGGCTGGAAGCCCGCCTTCGACCTGGCCTCGATGACGGCCGACATGCTCCGCGCCGTCTCCGATAAAAAGACCCGGGGCCTGCTGCCCTGAAGAATAAGGAGTCTTCCATGAAGATATGCAAACAATCCTTTGAAATCGCGGCCCTGGGCTTGTGCTTCCTGGCGCTCGGCGTTTCCTGCAGCGGGCAAAAAACCTACGAAGGCACCGTGGAAACAACATTGGCCTTCGGCGGCATAAGTGAGGACGGCCTTCGCTTTTCAATGGAGAATACGTTCGTTTGCCGGCAGGGGAAGTTCCGTCTCCTCCTTCTTTCCGAGGACTGTGAATTCGTTGGATTCGAAAAACAAAAGGGGGACGGGGGAATCGCCATGAAAATCGGCGGTAAAGACATCGTCCTCCATTCCGGCGCGACCTATAAAGTCCGCGGGAAAATAGCAGGTCCAATGGACGGTGAAGAATTGAAACAGCTGCAAGCGACATATTTTGAACTCTTGAAGCCGGGAATAGGCGAATCAAAAACCAAAGCCGGTTTCTGATTTTGACACGGGGATTGAGAGCCCTGATGTCCCGGGATAAAGAATCGTTCACCCTGTGTCCGATATCCTGGAGAGGAATCATTGCCGCCTAAGGAGAAAGCCATGAGGATTGGCTTGGTAAAAGCGATTTCCGCCGTACTGCTTGCCTCGTCTCTGATTGCCTCGGAGCATCATCCGCGGCCGCACATGCCCGGCCGCCCCGTCCACACCTACTCCATCGTGGCCTACGACCCGGCCACGGGCGAGCTGGGCGCGGCCGTCCAGTCCCACTGGTTCTCGGTCGGTCCGCTCGTCCCCTGGGTCGAGGCGGGAGTGGGCGCCGTGGCCACGCAGTCGTTCGTCGAGGTGTCCTACGGCCCCCTCGGCCTCGAGCTCATGCGCGCCGGGAAGACCGCGCCGGATGCCCTGGCCGGCTTGCTCAAGACGGACGGCCATGAGGACGTCCGTCAGGTGGCCTTCATCGACGCCTCGGGCCTGGTCGCCGCGCACACCGGCCGCAACTGCATCCCCGCGGCGGGCCATATCATCGGCGCGAGTTTCTCCTGCCAGGCCAACCTCATGCTCCGCGACACGGTCTGGGCGGCCATGGCCGAGGCTTACCAAAAAACCCCCGGCGAGCTCGTGGACAAGATGCTGGCCGCTCTGGAGGCGGCCGAGGCTCAGGGAGGCGACATCCGCGGCCGTCAGTCGGCGGCGGTCATCGTCGCCTCGGGCAAACCCTCGGGCGTGTGGTGGAAAGACCGCGTTTTCGACCTCCGCGTCGAGGACCATCCCGACCCGGTGACCGAGCTCAAGCGCCTGGTCGGCCTGGCCAAGGCCTACCGGCACATGAACCGCGGGGACGAGCTGCTGACGGAAAACAAAGTAAAAGAGGCCATGGAGGCCTACTCCCTGGCCATGTCCATGGTCCCGGACAACGCGGAGATGATCTTCTGGCCGGCGGTGACCATGGCCTCCACGGGGCGCGTGGAGGAGAGCCTGCCGCTCTTCAAGAAGGCATTCGCCCTCGACCCCAACTGGGCCCTGCTCGTCCCCCGCCTTCCGGCCGTGGGCCAGCTCCCCAGGGACGAGAAGATCCTGAATAAAATCCTCTCGGTCAAATCTGATTATTTTCCTTGATAAAAGGATAATAATCTGCTAATTTAT
>VGJG01000273.1 GCA_016867615.1 Candidatus Aminicenantota bacterium
GCTCGAGTTCCTGTCGATCTGGTCGAACGACAGCGGCTCGGGTTTCGAGCACACGAAATCCCTCTATGTCGGCCGGAACGGCGGGCCCTACCTCGTCCGTGAATGGAAGGACGACGAGGAAATCGCCCGGGCGGCCGCCCTGAACATCGCCCGCTTCTACAGGCTCCTGAGGGATGCGGCCGCCGCCGTCAACCCCCGCTTCCGCGTCGCGACCCGCCTCGAGTCCTTCTACGGCGAGAGGAAGCATCTCTGGCCCGAGCTCGGCGACCGGGTGGACGCCGAGGTGAACTCCCTGCTCACCCAGGGCTGGGAGAACAACTACCCCCATCCGAATTATGCCGACATCCCCGTCCTGAACACGGCCCTCCACAACGGGCTCCGCGAAGACGAGATCGCGGCCGCGACAGAGCTCGAGGCGCGCGGCGGCAGGGCCTGGTTCTATCATTTCCTCGCCTCTCACGCCAACCATGAGCCCCTGCTGGGGATCCCGTTCCCCTGGTTGGCCCTCGAAAAGCTCGAGGCCTGCCGGAAGGCGGGGGCCAAGGCCCTGGCGCACATGGGGGGCGTTCACCCGCCGGACAAGGTCCCCTATGCCGTGAACCAGGAGGTCTTCAGGCTGTTCCAGCTCGGCGCGGAGAGCGACGCCGAGCAGGCCGTCGCCTCCGTCGCCCGGCGATGGGCGGGACCGGAGCACGCCGCGGACCTCGTCCGGGGCTGGCGCCTGACGGACGAGGCCGTGCGGTCTTTCGTCCCCCTGTCGCTTTATTCGAGCTTCGGCAGCGTCTGGCAGCGGCTGTTCGTCCGGCCGCTCGTCCCGGACATCGAGCGCATCCCCGAAGACGAGCGGGCATATTACGAGGCCTTCATGTGCACCGCGCCCCACAACCCCAACAAGGTGGACCTGGCCCGGGACGTTCTGTTCGAGCTGCTCACCAAGGACTATTGCTTCAAAGCCTTCTCCCGGACGGACAAACACGCCCTGCCCCCCCTGGACAAGGCCGCGGCTCTGTTCCGGGACAAGGCCGAGCGTCTGCGGCGAGCCGGAGAGGGGGAGGCGGCGCGCGTCTTCGAGGATCAGCATTTTCGGGCGCGCGCCCTGGGCTGTTACTTCGAGACCTTGCGCAACACGGCCGTCTGGGTCTACGCCGTCCACGAGCACATTGATTCCGCGGACTCGGCCCGCCGGGCGGAGTGCCGCAGGATGCTGTCGGAGATGATCGACCGCGAGATCGTTAATTCCAGGAATTTCTTGAAGCTCTGGGAGGAGGCGGGGGCGGCCGGGGTGGAATGGATGACCGTGGCCGCGGAGGGGGAGACGCCCTTCGTCTACGGCGCTAACTTCCCCGAGCTCATGCGACGCCGCATGGCCCTCATGGAGAAGCACCGCGACGACCCGCCCCGCATCGACCCCGATTACATGTTCCGCGTTCCCGGCAACCCTTACGGCGGGGACGCCGCCGGAGACCGTTGAGCAGACCGCCATCCGGCGGCGACAGGCCGCCGGCAAGGTCAAACCGGAAGCTTGAAGGCAAGCCTGCGGGAGGCGATAATATCCGTACCAACAGCCATGTCGTCTCGAACGCCAGGCGCATCGAAACGCTGTTCACCGACGGCCGGCGCCTTCAGGCGGCGCTCGTCGGGGACGACCCCTCCACGGATCTGGCCGTGATCCGGGTCGGCTTGGAATTCGAGGTCGCGCCCCTCGAAGCGAAGTGAGCGCGTGACCGCAGCAAAGGAGTGGATCGAATGAGAGAGAAAGGGATCGCTTGCTTTTTAGCCCTGGCGCTGGCGCTCGTCCCCGGCCCCGCGTCTCCGCGGGCCGAGGAGGGCATGTGGCCCGTCACCGAGATCGCCAAGCTGGACCTTGCCGCCCGGGGGATCGAGGTCGGCGTCGGGGACATCTTCAACCCCGAGGGCCTGGGCCTGGTGAACGCCGTCGTCCAGCTCCCGGGCTGCACGGGCTCGTTCGTCTCAGGACAGGGGCTGATCCTGACCAACCATCACTGCGCCTTCGGCGCCATCCGAGAGGCGAGCACCAAGGAACGGGATTACCTGGCCGACGGCTTCCTCGCCCGTTCGCCCGCGGAGGAGATCCCGGCGCGGGGAGACACAGCGCGGATCACGGAGTCCTACCGCGACGTTTCGTCCGGGGTCCTGGCCGCTGTCAAGCCCGACATGACGCCGGCCGAGCGGACGAAGGCCGTCGAGAAGAAGTCCAAGGAGATCGTGGCCGAGGCGGAGGCTCAAAATCCCGGGATGCGCGCGGAAGTGGCCGAGATGTTCGCCGGAAGGACCTACCTCCTCTTTTTATACACCTACCTCAGGGACATCAGGCTGGTCTACGCGCCGCCCCAGGGAATAGGCAATTTCGGCGGCGAGGAGGACAACTGGATGTGGCCGCGGCACACGGGGGATTTTTCGTTCATGCGGGCCTACGTAGGCCCGGACGGCAAGCCGGCGGAATTTTCGCCGAGGAACGTTCCCTACAAGCCCCGCGTCTTCCTCCGGGTGGCGGCCGGGGGCGTCCGCCCGGGTGACGCCGTCATGATCCCCGGCTATCCGGGCCGCACTTACCGCCACATGACGTCTCATTACCTGGCCAACGAGGAAGGCATCCGAATGCCCGCGGTCGTCGCCTGGTACGACTTTCAGGTCGCACACATGGAAAAGATGAGCGCCTCGGACCGGAGCACGGCGCTGAAGCTCGCCGACCGGATCAAAGGACTGGCCAATACGACGAAAAACTACAAGGGCAAGCTGCTGGGCATGAAAAGACTCGGACTCACGGCGAAAAAACGCACCGAGGAGGCCGAACTCGAAGCCCACATCGCCGCCGACCCGGAGCGCCGCGCGAAATACGCCGGCCTCCTGGGGGAAATCGGCCGGGTTTATGAAGAACAGGCCGCAGCCGCTCCCCGTGAGCTTCTGCTTTCCCACCTGCGAACCCATGTCGTTCCCCTTTATGTCGCGCACACCGTCCATGAGACCGCGCTCGAGCGCCGGAAGCCGGACCTGGAGAGGGAATCCTCCTACATGGAAAGGAACTTCAGCCAGACGCGGGACAGGCTCGTCCAGCGCCTCAAGGAGTTCCACCCCGGGACCGACCGGCTGTTTCTGCGGCGGCTTCTCGAGCGCGCCGGGGAGCTCCCCCCGAAGCAGCGCCTCGCCCCGCTGGACGCCATGTTTCCGCAGGGCTACGGATCGGCGCAGTTGGATGCTTTCCTGGAACGGCTCTTTGGCGCATACCGGCCCGCGGCCGAAGAAGCCCTGGTCGCCGCCCTGGCCATGATGCCGGAAGAGCTTGATAAGCTCGACGACCCGTTCCTCGCCCTGGCCCGCCTTCTCTATCCGGAGCACGTCCGGGTCAGGGAGGACGAGAAGGCGCGCAAGGGCGTCCTGGACCCTCTCATGACCCGCCTCGTCGAGGTCAAGCAGTCGTTCCTGGCGCGGTCCTTCATCCCCGACGCCAACCGCACGCTCCGCCTGACGTTCGGCCGCATCAAGGGCTATACGCCCCGGGACGGAGTCTTCTATGAGCCCGTCACCACCCTGGACGGCGTCGTGGAGAAGA
>VGJG01000274.1 GCA_016867615.1 Candidatus Aminicenantota bacterium
TCCGCAGCTGGGACAGGGGCTTCGGGCCCGCGCACGCAACGGCGGCCAGGAAGACCGAAAGGACCAGGGCCGGGACGATGAGTCGGTTGATCATGATCTTCCCTCCCGGTCATTATACAGCAACCTTCATGCCAGAGGGACCATCTTATCGGACTCCGCCTCCCGGCCCGGGGCGCGAACAAGTCCGGATTGCCCGGGACGGGGGGGCGTCGTATAATGACCGCAAACCGGCGGACCCGGAAGAAAAGGGCGCCGGAGAGCAGGAGGAGGTGACCATGGGCGTGTGGCTGGCGGGCAAACCCCTGGCGGACAGGATCAAAGCGGACGTGGCCAAGAAAGCCGCGGAGTACAAGGACCGGACGGGGCGCACTCCGGGCCTGGCGGCGGTCCTCGTGGGGGACAACAAGGCCTCCCAGGTCTATGTCCGGACCAAGGAAAAAACCTCCCAGCAGCTCGGATTCGCCTCCCGCATCCTGAAGCTCCCGGCCGACATCGACGCCCGGGCCCTCGAGGAGCGGATCCGGGAGCTGAACCGGGACGAGGACATCGACGGCATCCTCGTCCAGCTCCCCCTTCCCGGCCACCTCGACCCGTGGGCGGCCGTGGCCGCCATCGACCCCCGCAAGGACGTGGACGGCATCCATCCCGTCACCCTGGGACGCCTGGTGCAAAACCAGGACGCGTTCAAAACATGCACTCCCCAGGGAGTCCTGGAGCTGCTGAAGGATTTCGGCGTGGCGCTCGAGGGCAAAAACGTGGCCGTCATCGGCCGGAGCCTGATCGTGGGCAAGCCCCTGGCCGTCATGCTGACCAACGAGAACGCCACGGTCACCGTCTGCCACAGCAAGACCCGGGACCTGCCCGGGGTCGTTTCCCGGGCGGACATCGTCGTGGCGGCCATGGGCCGGCCGGCCTTCGTCACCCCGGATTTCGTCAAGGAGGGCGCGGTGGTCGTGGACGTGGGCATCAACTCCGTCACGGACGCCAGGCTGGCCGGAGAGCTCTTCGGCGACGACCCGGCGCGGCGCAAGGACCTGGCCGACAAGGGCTACACGCTCGTGGGCGACGTCCATCCGGCCGTCGTGGCCAAGGCCGCGGCCCTGACTCCCGTCCCGGGAGGCGTCGGGCCGCTGACCGTGGCGGCGCTGATGAAGAACACGCTGGAGGCTTTCCGCCGCCTGAAAGGGCTGGATTGAGCTTTCCCGCCGCCCGCAGATGTTGCGGGGGGCCGGGCTTTGTGCTAAACTGCGGCTCTCAAATCAGCCGGAGAGTGAACCGAGATGCCCAAGACTTGCGATATCTGCGGCAAGGGCCCCATGATCGGGCTCAGCCGGAGCCATTCCAACCGCGCCTCGCAGAAAAAATGGAAGCCCAACCTTCAGCACGTCAAAGCCAAGACGGCCAAGGGGCCGCGCATGATCTGGGCCTGTTCCCGCTGTCTGCGCTCGGGCCGCGTTGTAAAGGCCCTTTAATCCCCCGCTAGATTCTTTCCACCGTTTCGACGCCCTTGATCTTTCTCAGGCGGGCCGTCACGTCCTCGTAGTGCCGGATGTCCCTGACGTCCAGGGCGAGCCGGACATCGACCTTCCCCTCGGCCAGGGTCGCGGCCTCGGCCTTCCAGATGTTGCTCCCGGCCTCGGTCACGGCCGCCGTGACCTTGGCCAGCATGCCCGGCGAGTCGTCGGCGCCGATACGCACCTTGGCCCGGAACGTTTTCCCGGCGAAGCTGTCCCAGGAGACCTCCACGAGGCGCTGGCTGTTGAGGACTTCCTTCCTCATCAGGGGGCAGCGCAGCGCGTGGGCGGTTATGCCCTTGCCGGCGGTGATGTAGCCGATGATCGGCTCGCCGCGCACGGGGGCGCAGCAGCGGGCCAGGCGGAAGAGGGCGCCGGCGACGCCGCGGCCCTCGAGGCCCGCTCCCCGGCGGCGGAAGGGGAACAACGTCTTTTTCTCCGCCGGGCCGCCGGGCGCCTGGACGAGCTTTTCCAGGAAGCGGGCGTCGAGGAGGACCCGTCCCCGGCCGAGGTGGCCGAAGAAATCTTCCAGGGACTTGACGGCCACGGGGCTGATCTTGACCAGCCGCCGCAGGAGGCCCTCCTCGCGGCGGAGCACGGCGGGCAGCTGGAGCCGCTTCATCTTCCTCTCCCAGATCCTCTTTCCCAGGGCGACGCTCGCCTCCCGCTCCTTCATGTTCAGCCAGCGCTTGATGTGGTGGCGGGCGGTGGAGGTGAAGGCGATGTTGAGCCAGGAGGGCTTGGGCTGGGGCTCGTCGGCGGTCTGTATCTCGACGATGTCCCCCGTCTTGAGGATGGTCTTCAGCGGGGCCGTCTTGCCGTTCACCCGCCCCCCGGAGCAGCGCAGGCCGATGTGGGTGTGGATCCGGAAGGCGAAGTCCAGGACGGAGGCGCCCGCCGGCAGCGTCACCCGCTCGCCCTTGGGAGTGAAGACCGACACCTCCTCGGGGACGAGGTCGGCCTTGAGGTTCTTCAGGAACTCGCGGGGGTTGGGCTGCTCCTTGTAGATGTCCACCATCTCCCGCAGCCAGCTCAGGCGGCGGTCCTCCTTGAGCAGGTGGGCCGAGTCCGGCTCCTTGTATTTCCAGTGGGCGGCGATGCCGTTCTCGGCCAGGGTGTGCATCTCCCGGGTCCGGACCTGGATCTCGAACGTCCGGCGGCTCTCGGTGATGATGGTCGTGTGCAGGGCCTGGTAGAGGTTGGGCTTGGGCATGGCGATGAAGTCGCGGAAGCGGTGGGGCAAGTGGGGCCAGCGGCGGTGGATGACGCCCAGGGAGGCGTAGCAGTTGGGCTCGCTGTCGGTGATGAGCCGCAGGGCCAGGAAGTCGTAGACCTGGTCGAAGGGCAGCCCCCGCTTCTTCATCTTGTTATAAATGCTGTAGGGCCGCTTGACCCGGGAGCAGATCTCGGCGGGGATGCCGCTCCTCTTCATGAGCTCGCCCAGGTCGGCCTCGAGCCGGGCGAGCTCCGTCTCGGCCTTCTTGCGGGGGCCCTCGATGAGCGAGGCCGTCTTGAAGTAGTCGTCGGGGGCCACGTAGCGGAAGGCCAGGTCCTCGAGCTCGGCCTTGATGCGGCCCATCCCCAGCCGATTGGCCAGGGGGGCGTAGATGTCCAGCGTCTCCTGGGCGATGCGCTTCTGCTTGTCCGGCGGAAGGAACTTGAGCGTCTTGAGGTTGTGGAGGCGGTCGGCGAGCTTGATGAAGATCACCCGCAGGTCGCCGGTCATGGCCAGGATGATCTTGCGGATGGTCTCGGCCTGCTGCCGCTCGGGAGAGGATTCCTGGACGCGGCTGATCTTGGTCACGCCCTCGACCAGGTCGGCCACCTCCTGGCCGAAGGCCTTCCGCAGCTCGGGCAGGGTGATGTCCGTGTCCTCCAGGACGTCGTGCAGCAGCCCGGCGATGAGGCTCGTCGGCCCGAGCTTCATCTCGGCCAGCTGATTGGCCACGTCCAGGGGATGGCTGAGGTAGGGCTCCCCCGAGCGGCGGACCTGCCCCTTGTGAACGCTGGCGGAGAAGATGTAGGCCCGGCGCAGGCGGTTGATGTCCTTCTCCG
>VGJG01000275.1 GCA_016867615.1 Candidatus Aminicenantota bacterium
CGTCCCGCCCTCGAAAAGGACGCGGGGGCCGCCGCCCGGACGGCGCTCGCACAGCTCCAGGATGTCCCGACGGCCGACGACCGCGGCGATCGTGTGTCCGCCGCCGATGAGCTTGCCGAACGCGGCCAGGTCGGGCTTCACTCCGTACAGAGACTGGACGCCGCTCGGACAAAAACGGAAGCCGGAGATGATCTCGTCGAAAATGAGGACGACCCCGTGGCGCTCGGTCAGCCTCCGCGCCTCCTCGAGATATTCCCTCCGGGCGGGAAGGAATCCACCCACGCCCAGGAAGGGCTCGAGGACGAAGCAGGCGATGCGCTTCCCCCGGCGCCGGAGAACGTCTGCCAGGGCCTGGGCGTCGTTGAAGGGCACGACCCGGGTCCGCACCGCCAGGTCCGCCGGCACGCCGGCCGAGGCGACGGCGCCGAACCCCCGGCGGGCTTCGAACTTGACGCCCCTCAGGAGGAACGGCGATGCGCCGTGCCACCCGCCCCCGACCTTGAGGACCTCTTCCCGTCCCGTTCGGGCGATGGCCAGCATGACGGCGTACATCGTGGCCAGGGAGCCCGAGGTGGTGAAGCGGACGCGGAAATCCTTGAACCCCAGCTGCCCGAGGATGAGCTCGGCCAGCTCGATCTGGGACTCGGCCTCAAAGCCCGTGTGGAGGGCGCCCTCTCTCTGCGCCGCGCTCAGGGCGGAGCGGACCACGGCCGGGTTGTGGCCCAGGATGTTGGCGTAATGACCCTGCCAGTAGTCGAGATAGCTGTTCCCGTCCACGTCCCGGACCCGGGATCCTTCGGCCCCGGAGATCTGGAAGGGATAGGGAATGAAGAGGCGCAGGGAATGGCTCCCCCCCTTGACCATGACCTTTTCCGCTCGGCGGTGAACGGCCAGGCTTCTTTTGGTCTTTCGGCGATAGGCGTTCTCCAGGTGCTCCCTGAGCCGTCTCATGCCGGCGGTTTTCATTCGATTCCCTTCCTCCGAAGAATCAACAACTTTAGCAATCGCCCGTCCCCTTGTCAAACCGGGCCGTGCGCCGATCTCCCGGATTCACGCCTGGTCGTTTTCCAAAAAATGCCCTTTCGGCTTCCGGAGGCCGCTTCCCCACGGAGCCGCCGAGCTCGGTAACCATTCGCGGATAAGGGAAAACGCCCCTTTTCGGTATCGCCGGGCTCGGGTTCGAGCCGGGGACGGGCGGGCTGGCATTCGATTGGAGAGGATGCGGAAGCGTTGGGGAGCATGCCCCCCTGAGGCCACGCTTCGGGTTCCGGCGGTCTTGCCGGTGCGGAATGAACCGGCTACAATAACCATGCCGAACTTCTGAAGGGAGAGTCATCATGGAGATCCTGAACAACGCGGTCCGCGAGGCCACGAAAAAAAAGTTCGACGCCGAGCTCAAGGGAAACGTCACCCTGCTTCACTTCACCCAGGAGCCGGGCCGCCTCGTCCTGCCGGACAGCCTCAAGGGACAGGAGTGCCTGTTCTGCCGCGAGACGAAACAGCTCCTGGAGGAGGTCGCCTCGCTCTCGGACAAGGTAGAACTCCGCCTGTTCGACTTCGCCGCCGATAAAGACCAGGCCGCCGCCTTCGGGATCGACAAGATCCCCGCTCTCGTGGTCAAAAACGAAGAGGATTACGGGATCCGGTTCTTCGGCATCCCCTCGGGCTACGAGTACCAGAGCCTCATCGAATGCGTCGTGGACGTCTCCCGGGGAGCGACCTCCCTCTCGGAAAAGACCAAGGAGGCGCTGCGGGTCATTGCCTCCCCGGTCCATCTTCAGGTTTTCGTCACCCCCACCTGCCCCTACTGTTCGATCAGCGTCCGCCTGGCCCACCAGTTCGCCATGGAATCCCCCTTCATCAAGGCGGACATGGTCGAGGCCACCGAGTTCCCCCACCTGGCCAACCGCTTCAACGTCATGGGCGTGCCGCGGACGGTCATCAACGACGCGGCCTTCATCGAGGGGGCACTGCCCGAAGACCGGTTTCTGGCCGAGATCCTGAAAGCCGTAGCTCCGGCGGGATCATAAATCCGTCCGGTCCGTTCGGCCTCCGGCATCCGCTCCCGGCCCGGAGAGGGAATGATCTTCCGGTCAGCGGACGATGTTGAAGGTCCCCTTCACCTGGCCCGCGGCTCCGGTCACGTCGAAGACGCCGCAGGCTTTGGCGTTCGAAAACTCGATCAGGTTGACCGTGCCGTCGCCGGCCCCGATCGAGAAGAACGTGCCGGCCTTGCCGGAGCCGGTCAGAACCTCGGCCGTGGCCCAGAAGGGCTTCCCGTATCCGGCCTTGGGCGAGTAGGTTCCGGCGGCGACCGCGTTCGGCCCGTTGCTCAGGTTGAGGATGAGGACGAACTCGCTGGCGTTGAGCTTCTTGGCGCCGATGGCGTCCACGCTGAGATAGCTCTTCAGCTCGATGTTCGCCAGGCAGACCTTGACCCTTTTGCCGTTGTCCAGCACGAACGCCTTGGCCGACTTGATCTTGCCGATATCATAAGGACCCGCCTCGGCATAATTGGGCGAGGTGACTTTCATGATCTCGATCTTGCTGGCCGGAGGGCAGCCGGCGCCATCGGCAAAGGCGAACAGAATCGAAAATGCGGCCAGAGAAAGAATTGCCATACGGACGGAATGATTCATCATAACCTCCAATCACAGCGGAGAATGATGCCCGGACGAATCGAAAAAGTCAACCATAAACTCATTGTTCTGATTGGAGTCGGGTCGGAAAATATTCGATAGAGGCGGCTTATAATGTTTTTTTCCATATCAAAAAAAGCAAGATGGGCGCTTGCGACAATACAGTAAATTTTTAGCGTAGACGCGACCCCGTCGGATACTGCTATAATAAGGGGCTTTCAAACATGCTGCTCAAGAAAAAGAAAACCCGGGCGTGCGTCGTCGGGCTGGACGGCGTGCCGCACGGCCTTCTCGTCCGCCTGGCGGAGGCCGGGGTCATGCCGGCCTCGGCGGAGCTCATCCGGCACGGCCATCTCCACCGCATGAAAGCCAGCCTGCCCGAAATCTCGGCCGTGAGCTGGACGGACTTCATGACCGGCCTCGATTCGGGCGGCCACGGCATCTTCGGCTTCACCGACCTCAAGCCCGGCTCTTACGACCTGCGCTTCCCCAATTTCCGCGACGTCAAGGCCGAGACATTCTGGGATGCGCTCGGGAGAAAAGGGAAACAGTCGGTCGTCGTCAACCAGCCTTCGACCTACCCCGCCCGGCCCATCCCCGGCTCGCTCGTCTCGGGTTTCGTCGCCCTGGAGCTGTCCAAAGCCGTCGCGCCGCTCTCCCACCTCGCCCCCCTCGAAAAAATGGGCTACCGGATCGATATCGACACCATGAGGGCCCGGGACGATGCCGAGTTTTTCTGGTCCGAGCTGGAGCAGACCTTCGAGGGAAGCCTCAAGGCCCTCGACTATTTCTGGAAGCAGGACTGGGACTATTTCGAGTTCGTCGTCACCGGAACGGACAGGCTCCATCATTTCCACTGGGGCGCGGTCGAGGACCAAAGCCATCCCTTTCACGGCAAGGCCATGGATTATTACCGCCACGTG
>VGJG01000276.1 GCA_016867615.1 Candidatus Aminicenantota bacterium
GGTAACGGACCGTGCCGGCCAGGACGAAGTCGAGGTCGGCCGCGGCCGAAGCCGTGTCCGGAAAGAAGCGGGCCCGTCGGAGGATGTCCCCGGAGTGGACGGCCACGGCATAAGCCTTCTCCGGCACGTCCACGAGGCCGGCCAGGCGGAGATCGCGGAAGCCCGTGTTCTTCATCGCCCGGGCCACCAGGCCGAGGTTTTCCGCCTGGGCGGGTCCGGAGAGGATCACGGCCGCGGTCCGGCCCGACGGCTCGCCTGTCGCTCGGATCATGACTCCGGAATTATACGATGATATCGGGCGGACGTGCTATAATTTCCGCTTCCGGAGCGCGGATTCCGCGGTCTTCCCGGCTAACCGACAAAGCGCCTCGCCGCGGATTCCCGGGAGTATGCGTCGGAGTGCGAACCGCCGCACGGGGTCCGGCTTTTGCCGGGAAGGCGCTCATCTCCCAGAGGGAAAAGACCAATTGATTGGGCGAGTAGAAGGGAGGCCGAGATGACCGGACGGGAAGAGCTCGAGAAAAAATTCCGGGACCATGGGTTCCATGACTTCAAGTGGGCCGACCCGCGGCGCTTCGTCGTGGCCGAGTGGGTGCGCATGAAATGCCGCTTCGGCTGCCCCGAATACGGCCGGGCCGCCTGCTGTCCGCCCGCCGTGCCGCCGGTCGAGGATTGCCGGCGGTTTTTCCGCGAGTACCGCCGCGCGGCCGTCTTCCATTTCGAAAAAACAGTGAAAGCCCCCCAGGATCGATTCGCCTGGACGCGCCGGGTCAACGGCCGTTTGCTGGCCCTGGAGAGAGAGGTGTTCCTGGACGGCTGGGAGAAGGCCTTTCTCCTTTTCCTGGACAGCTGCAACTTCTGCCGCAAATGCTCGGGACGGAGGGAGACCTGCAAGCTGCCCAAGTCGGCGCGGCCGACTCCCGAAGCTATGGCCGTGGACGTGTTCGCCACCGTGCGCCGGCTGGGTTTCCCCATCCGCGTCCTGGCCGACACGTCTCAGACCATGAACCGGTACGCCTTTCTAATGATCAGATAACTAAAAAAAATTCAAAAATAGCTTGATTTTTTGCCCGAATTCATTATTATGAATGAAGAATAGAGGCGACAGTGATAATGTTTTATCTGAATCGAGGGGTAAGTATATGAAAATTAAGCCAGTCCTATTGATCCTGCTGGGCATCATCTTCGTCGCTCCCCAAGCTTTCGGCCAGGTGGGCCTTTTTGAACGACCCGTCGAATACGCCGTGACCGCAGATGTCCTCTGGCTCATGGACAAGGATTACGGTTTCGAGCTGGCCAGCACGCTGAGCGCCAGGTCGTCCTGGAGCGTCCGCTTCGGCTACACCAAGCACCGCGAGGGCGTTGGCGGGCCGGGCGACCTTTACCACGACGGCAAGGGCCGCTGGTATCTCGGTTTCCGCTGGCGCTGGTATTATCCGGCCCGGGCTCCTCACCTCCTGTTCGTCAGCGCCGGATGGGACAACCGCCCCCAGGACAACCTCGTCACCCCCCTGATCGACGCCGGCCTGAGCTTGAACTTCAAGCCCCTGACGGTCTCCGTCCTCTATTCCGTGGGCTACGAGATCTACGTCCGTTCCCGCACAAGCTGGAGCAGCCGCTGGGTCCACGGTCCCGAGATCCGGGCGGGATTCTGCTTCTAGCCGCGTCCCTCGCCGGTTCCCTAGTTTTGTCTCGTTAAAGAACAAGGCGCCGCTGCGGATGAAAAAAGGCGGAAGGGCGCGGCGAACACCGCGGCGGTCGTCGGAGCGCGATTGTCAGGCGGGACACGACGATCCGGGACTTAAAAGAGGCCCGTGCTGCCGAAACCGCCTTGACCGCGGGGAGTATCCTCGAGTTCGCCGACTTCCTCGATTTCGGCTTCCTGAACGGGCTGGATGAGCATCTGCGCGATCTTCATGCCCTCCGAGATCACGAAATCCTCCTGGCCGAGGTTGGCCAGCACCACGCGGACCTCCCCCCGGTAGCCGGCGTCCACGACGCCCGCCAGGCGGTGCACGCCCCGGAGGGAAAGGCCGCTCTTGTCCCAGACGAGCCCCACATGGCCCGGGGGAACGGCCAGGCGCAAGCCCGTGCGGACGGCCTTGACCTCGCCGGGCTTGATTCGCTCCCCGGCGCAGGCGAACAGGTCGAGCCCGGCGTCGCCCGGATGCCCGTACAGGGGAAGCTTGGCCCGGGGATGGATGCGTTGAACCGCGAGCTTCATGTTCACACTCCCTCGATCGTCACTTCCTGAACGTAGGGCCGGGCGGCTTCGGCCATGGCCAGCAGCGCCTCCCGCTCATAGGGCCTGACCTCGAGGTAACGGCCGTCGAGCGTATTGTTGGGGAAGAATTGCTGGATCGCATAGCGCCGCGCGCCGCGGAGCATCTGGGCGATCGCCCGCACATCCTCCAGGCCGACCAGGCCGGGCACGACCGTCGTGCGGAATACGCACTCCAGGCCGGAGCTGCGGAGGATGTCCAGGCTGTCGGAGATGACCGCCGGGTCTACGGCCGAGCCCGTGACCTCCCCGTACCTCTCAAGGGGCGCCTTGATGTCCAGGGCCACCTGGTCCACGAGCCCCGCCCGGATGAATTCCTCCAGGCGGTCCGGGAGGGAGCCGTTCGTATCGAGCTTGATCCGGAGTTCCCTGTCCCTCATGACCAGCAACAGCTCCTCGAGGTCCGGGGCGAGGAGCGGCTCCCCGCCCGAGACGCAGACCCCCTCCAGCCAGCCCCGCCTGGCGTCCAGAAAACAGATGAAGGCGTCGAGGAGAAGGGTGGGCAGAGTCTCGGGCCGCAGGACGAGGTCGGCGTTGTGGCAGTAGGGGCAGCGGAAATTACACCCCCCGAGGAAGACCGTGGAGGCGACGTGGCCGGGAAAATCCCGGGAGGAAAATTTCTCTAGCCCCTTGATTTCAACCACGCCTCCACGTCCTCCCGGGACTGGAGCACGGCCCGGACGCCCGTCTCGTCCCTGAGGACGAGGACGGGCAGGACCATGCCGCCCCGCTCGTCCCTGCGGACGAGGCTCAGATGCTCCCGTATTTTGAGCTTCCCTTCCCTCTGGGCCAGGCTGTGCTCCAGGCCCTCCAGGCCCGTCGTCTTCAGGTAGGCCTTGAGGTCCTCGCACCTCTGGCAGGCGGGATAGGTGAACAATTCGTAGGTCAGCATCAGCCGATCCGGGCATAGGGCGTCCGGTCGTTGAATTCCTGCCGCTTGCCGTCGTTCCACGTCTTGATCGGCCGGAGATAGCCTACGATCCGGGAGTAGACCTCGGTCTCGGAGCCGCACTCCGGGCAGAGGGGCTTCTCCCCGTTCAGGTAGCCGTGGCTGAGGCAGACGGAGAAGGTGGGCGTGATGCTGAAGTAGGGGATGCGCGTCCCGGCGATCTTCTGCACGAGCTTGCGGCAGGTCTGGGCGTCCGTGGCTTCGGGCAGGAAGGTGTGGAAGATCGTGCCCCCCGTATACAGCGGCTGGATGTCCTCCTGGTGGCGGAGCGCCTCGAAAGCGTCGCGCGTGGCGTCGACGTTGAGCTGTGTGGAATTGG
>VGJG01000277.1 GCA_016867615.1 Candidatus Aminicenantota bacterium
CTCTCGATCAGCTCCTCGGGGATGGCGGCGCAGTTCACCTGCACGAACCGCTCCCGGGCGCGGAGGCTGTGGTTGTGAACGGCCCGGGCGATGAGCTCCTTGCCCGTGCCGCTCTCGCCGTAGATGAGCACCGTGGCGTTGGTCGGCGCGGCCTTGAGGATGTCCCGCTCGAGTCTCTTCATCAGCGGATGGCTGCCGATGAGCTCGTACCGCTTCTCCGCCCGCCGCCGCAGGTCCTGGCATTCCCGGCGCAGGCTGCCCTGGGCCAGGGCGTTGCGCAGGCTGAGCAGCACCCGCTCCCGGTGGAGGGGTTTCTCCAGGAATTCGAAGGCGCCTCTTTTGGTGGCCTCCACGGCGCTCTGGATCGTGCCGTGGCCGGAGATGACCAGGACTTCGGGCGGAGCCGCCCTCTTCCGGATATCGGTCAGCACCTCCAGGCCGTCGCGCCCGGGAAGCTTGATGTCCAGGAAGACGAGGTCGACGTCCAGGGTCTCCTCCAGGAGGGACAGGGCCTCCTCGCCCGAGGACGCCTCCAGGACGCCGTAGCCCTCGTACTCGAGGATCATCCTCAGCGACTTCCGGATGTTCTCCTCGTCGTCCACGACGAGGATACGGGCTTTTCTTGCAGCGCTCATGGCCTTCCCCAGGGCGCATTGTATCACACGACCGCCGCGCTTCCCAGGGGCGGTCATCGTTCGACGATTCTGCGCCGGAACCTCACTTGATATGCCCGGGAGCCTGGGATATCATTTTTCACATGTTCCACCGGGTCGCTGGAAAAGCGGCGGCCACGCTCGCCGCATGCGCCCTCCTGACCGTGTTTCCGTCTGCTCCGCAAGGGAACGGATCCCCCGCCTCCGATTCCTTCACCCTGGAAAACGGCCTGAAGGTTTTTCTCCTCGAACGACGGGGCCTGCCCCTCGTCCACACGGTCGTCGGGGTCGGGGCCGGGTCGCGGAACGAGACGGCCGGGACCAGCGGCTTGACCCATGTCCTGGAACACCTCATCCTCTTCCGCGGATCCCGGACGCGGACGCCGGAGCAGATCGGCGGCGACATCCGGGAGAACGGAGGCCACTTCAACGCCCACACCGGACAGGACCTCTCCCTCTTCGAGCTGACCGTCCCCGCCGGGCGCGAGGGCTTCGCCCTGCGCAACCTGGCGGACATCGTCTTCGACCATCGGGTCGACCCCGAAGGCCTGGAGGCCGAACGGGCGGTCATCCTCGAGGAGATGAGCTTCGTAGAGGACGACCCGGTGCGTTCCGCGCTGGCGCTCGTCTACCTGAACCTCTTCCCCGGACATCCCTATGCGCGTCCCATCACCGGCACGCGGGAAGGCATCCTCAGCCTGACCGTCGATCAGGTCGCGTCCTTCTACCGCGCTCATTTCTTTCCCTCGAACGCCTCGCTGGCCGTGGTGGGCGATTTCGACCTCGCCTCCTTGAAACAAGAAGTTCGGGAGGTCTTCGGGCCGCTCCGCGGGCCGGAGTCTCCTCCCCCGCCCCCCCCTCCCGCGCCTCCGCCGGGCAAGGACGCGGAGTTCACGCTGAAGATGGACGTCTCCCAGGCCTACTGTCTTTTGGGCTTCGCCGGCCCGGATTACCACCACCCCGACCAGTTCGCCGTCGACCTTCTGACCGAGGTCCTGGGCCGGGGAGTCAACCCCATGCTCGGCTCGGCCCTCCGGGGCGAAAGGCGCCTGATCGAGAGCGCGTCCATGGCCTATCACGCCCACGACCTGGGAGGGGCGATCATCGTCTTCCTGACGCTCGACCCCCGACAGGCCAGGGCCGCCGCCCGCGAGGCTCTGTCCTTCCTCCGTTCTTCGCGGCGACTGAACTTCAGCCCGGACGATGTCTTCGGACCGGAAAAGGACCAGGCCTTCGATTACCTAAGAAGCGCCCGCAATCAGATCCGGTTCCTGGGGGAAAAATCGAGGGAAAAGGGCCTGAATACGGCTCTCTCCCTGGCCAGGCACCTGCTTCTTTCGCGGGCGGAGGCCGGCGGCTCCTATCTGGAGCGCATCGAGAAGACCTCGTCCTCCTCCCTGCGCCAGGCGGCGGCCAAGTATTTCGGTTCGGGAAGGGCGGTCACGGTCACCGTCCTTCCCCTCGACGAGAAAGGGCGACAATGAACCGCGTCTGCCCGCCCTTCCTGTTGACGCTCCTTCTGACCGCATTCTTGCTGCCGCCGCCGACGGACGCGGACGAACGGGCTTCCCCCTGGAACAGTCCCATCCGTCGGCTCGCGCCGGACAGCGGATGGACGGCGATCTACCAACGTGACGGGAGCTCGGCCCTCACTTCGATCTGCCTCCTCCTCAGGGGGGGGAAACGCGCCGAGCCGCCGGGCAGGGAGGGCAGCGCCTACCTGACCGCGCGCCTCATGCTCGAGATCCCGGACGACCGGAGCGCGAGGCGGCTCATGGTGCAGGCTTCGCCCCTGTCCGCGGGCAGCCACGGGGATTTCTGTCTGATCGAGGTCGAAACGCTCTCGGCGCATCTCGAGGAGACGCTCAAGATCCTGTCCCGCCCCCTGCACAATCCGCTGTTCTCCGACATCCGGCTCGAGGCGCTCAAGCGTTATATGGGGCATCTGCGGATGAGGGAAACGGACGCGTCCGTATCCCTGGCCCGGTCCCTGCTCCTGGGCTCGTTTTTCGGCCCGAGGGGATACGGGGCATCGTCCTACGGCACGGAGGACTCCCTGAAGAAGATTCGCGGCCGGGATCTCCAGGATCTGTATGAATCATGGTACGGCGCGGAGAACATCGTCTTGGCCGTCGTCACCGACCGGGGGGAGGAAGAGGTCGGCTCACTCCTGAGAGCGCATTTCAAGCCCCCCCGGCGCGGCGGTCCGACCGAACCCCGGACGCCCATTCCCTCCCCGGCGCCGGCGACGGAATTGAGCGACACGAGGGACACTCTCCAGTCTCTCGTGGGCGCGGCCTATCTCCTGCCCGGCGCAAGTCCGAAAATCTTCGCCCTGGCTTCCTTGGCCGAAAGCCTGATCGGCAAGGGCGTGTCTTCCCGGCTGTGGCGTCTGCGCCAGGAAGGCCTCCTGGCCTACAACATCCTGTGCAATTATCTGCCCTTCAGGGACGCGGGAATCCTGGAAACATGCCTGGAGACGGACAACGACAAGCTGGAAGCCGCCGCGGACGCTTTCCAAGCCGTCCTGGCGGATGTCTCGACCGAGGGAACGGACGCCCGCGAGCTTGAAGCCGCCCGGCTCATCGCCCTGACCGAGTTCCTGCGCGACAACGAGGCCAAGAGCTCCCGGGCGAGGAACATGGCTGTCTACGAGGCCCTGGGACTTGGACACGACTTCCTGGAGGCGGTCCCCTCGCTCCTCGCCGCCGTGACCCCGGAGGAGATGAACGCTTTCCTCGCCGAGCGGCTGAGCCCGGACAAGGCCGCCCGGGTCGTCATCAAGGGAACGAAGAAAAAAGAACAGACCGCCTCGCCTGCGGGTTTGAGTCAGAGACTTTTCCTTCGTCCCGATGCCGCCCGGACAAGCCCGGAGGCCGGTGCTCAGCGA
>VGJG01000278.1 GCA_016867615.1 Candidatus Aminicenantota bacterium
TTCAACAAGAACTGGGAGCGGCGTTGGGATCCGATGAGCCGCTTCCTTCCCCAGGAGGGCCGCGGCGTGCTGAAGGTTTCGCTCTCACTCCGGCCGTGAGCTGGCCAGGAACAAGAGAGCGGAACTTTGTGAGTCCCGTCGCTCTTCACCTGAGGGAATTCTGCTGAGCGGCCGTTTTGGCGGCCGAAATCATGTTTGAGACGCTTGAAACAGACCGTGGGAATGAATATCTTGTATAAATATCGGCACATGACCAGGCCCGACCCGAGAATTATGAGAACAATATCGGCCGTCGCTTTGTTGGCCTGGTGCCATGTCCTTCAGGCGAGGACGGTCGCCGTGCCCTCGGATTATCCATCTATCACGGCCGCCGTGAACGCCGCGCGCGACGGGGATGTTGTCGAGGTCGATGACGGCCATTACCTCGAGAGCGAAATCGTCCTGGATAAAAAAATCACCCTCAGGGCTAAAAACCTCTTCGGCGCGGTCATCTGCGGCAGGGTCGTCGATTTCGAAAATAGCGGCGCCGCTCTCATTCGCGTGCGAAACGAAGCCGTCATCGAAGGATTCATCCTGAAATACGGTTATCACGGTATCGTTCAAAGAGACAGCCCGAACGTTCTCTGGCGAGCGAAGGACCTGGTATTTCTTGACTTGAAAGGGGCAGCGATATCCATTGACGACAGGTTCGAACGAACGGGCCGGGCGGAGGTGGAACGCCTCTACATCGACCATTGCGGAGTAGGATTATTCGTCAATGACACGGAATCTCTTAGAGCCAGAAAAATCATCGTGAAGCGCTGTCGCGCGTTCCTCGGCGTTTCAAACGCCGGCGACGTCGATGTGAATGAGGCGCTAGTTGTGGATTGCCGGTGGACATTCGATGGCTTGAAAAATCCCGGCCAGGATGAATTGGCCGCTCTGAACATCGTCCTCGGCCCAAAATGCTATTTGGCCGGCGGAGACAACCCGTCCGATACGATGAAGAGCATCTCCATGCGTCGAGCGGTTGGTTTGGCGGATTCGTTTTTCAATGGCCCCCCCCATGGTCCCGGGTCGGCGCATTCCGCGATGTATTATTTCGTTAAAGGCGACCTCTATGCCGCCCAAGGGAATGCATCCTCGGCTTTGGCCTGCTACGAACAGGTCGCTTTGCTGGCCCAAAAAAGCGGCCAGAAAGAGCTTTGGTGGCAGGCTGAATTCGGACGGGCGCTCGTTCTCGGTATGCTGGGAAAGGCCGGAGAATCCGAATCCGCATTCCGCAAAGCATTGAAGATCGCCGGGGACATCCGCTCCTGGACGAATGAATTCTTTCACAGGCTTTCTTTCCGCCGGAGAGATCGGGATCTTCTGGAATCCTATCTGGAGCATCTTCTTCGGGGCTCTTCGGGCATGTCCGGAGATCAATCGGCCCGACGAGCCCTGGAAGCTGTCGAGGGATTCAAGCTCCCCATGCTCAGCCGGTCCCGGCGCGGAATCGACATGGTCGCCGAGGGAAGGAATGCCCTCCGGGACATAAGTCGTATTCAACGGCGGATTCTGGCTTCGGCCGCGAACGGGCAGGAGCTGCACTCCCTGCGCGTCGAACTCGGACAAGCGGAGGCCAGGCTGGCCGATTGCTTCCGGAAAAAAGACAAGAATGCCGCTCGAGGGAATTCCGGGACAAGAAACGACTCTCTCCCTTTGGAAAAGCTCCGGCCGATTCTGGCCGCGAAAAAAGAAGCATTGCTGGAGTATTATATCGGCCCGAATTCATCCTTCGGTCTATACGTCGACGGCCGATGCCTCCTCTTCAAAAAAATCGGCGCAAGTTCCAGAATCCGGTCCTCGGTCAAGAGTTATTTCGGCTTCAAACAAGCCGTCAATAAGGGAATTTCGAGCGGCTTCGAGGGGGGCGCTGAGTTGTTCGAGGCCGTTATCGGGCCTTTCGCTCGGGAATTAAGCCGCAACGCAAAAAAAATTCATGTCATTCCCGACGATATCCTTTGTTATCTTCCTTTCGAAGCCCTCGTTTGGCCGGGCGCCGAAAGAGAAGGCCGTCCTCAATTTCTGGTGGAAACGCACGAGGTCAGCTATGGGGTTTCCCTTCGCCGGAGCTTCGAGACAGACGGAAGCCGCACCGGGACCGGGCTTGGGCTCGACCTCCTGGCCGTCGGCAATTCCCTGTCGCCCGTCGATGACCCGCGCAGGGCGCATCTTACGCTCGAAAAGCCCCGGCTGAAGTACGCCGCAGCCGAAGCGAAAGCCGTGACCGCCGGCTTCACCAAGAACAAGCGGATCGTCCTGCTCGACCGGGAGGCGACGGAAGGCAGGTTCAGGAGCGCCGCGGTCAACTCCTTGCGGTTTCTTCATATCGCCACCCACGGGATCGTCGACGACCGGGAGTGGTGGCGGTCCGCTCTGGTCTTTTACGGCAAGTCCGATGGTTATGAAGACGGCCTTCTCTCGCCGCCCGAGATTGCTCTCCTGGAACTGGATGTCGAGCTGGCCGTGCTTTCTGCCTGCCAGACCGGCCTCGGACTCATGCAGCAGGGGAGCGGCGTCATGGGATTCATCGACGCTTTCCTGGCGGCAGGGGCTAAGGCCGTGGTCGCCAGCATCTGGAATGTCGACGACCGCGCCGCGGCCAAGTTCATGAGCCGATTCTACCGGCATCTCGCTGCGGGCATGAAACCCGCTTCCGCGTTGCGCCGGGCGAAGCTGGATTTCCTGAATTCCGGGTACGGTCACCCCTTTTACTGGGCGCCTTTCTTGCTGACCCGCGGCGGCGGCGAATAGGTTTTTTGATCGCCTACCTGTTCGGCGGGGCGGGACGAATGGTGAATGAGGAGGATTCTTGGGCCAGTTTGTTGTGAGCGTCGTCGTAAGCGGTGACCGTCCAGGAATAGGATGCTCCGCTCCGGAAAAAGCCCGAGAGCGCGTCGGTGATCTCGAATCTTGTTTCCCGGTGCGACTGGTCCAGGAGCGTGTTCAAGCCGTCATCGGCGAGATGGATAAAGTAGAACTCGGCGCTGCGGACCGGGGTCCATTGGAGATAAGAGGGGGGCTTCTCGATGATTCCTACGGGATATTTCAGTATCAATCGCTCGGTGTGCGTTCCCCGGAACTCTGACTCGTTTTGCGTCCATTTCCAGACGAAAACGAAGGCCAAGCATAGGGCCAGCGCCGCCGCGGCCGGGAGCGCGAATTTCCGGAGAAACCGCCGCGGGCGGGCAGCCCCCTGAGCGCCGTCGGCTTGCAACCCTTCAATTCGAGGCTTGTTTTCCGCGGAATCGCACAGCGCATCGATCTTTTCCCTCAAATCCTCTCGCAGGCTTCGGAGAAGTTCGATCTTCCGTGAGCAGTCCGGGCACTCGACGACATGCCGGTATACTTTCGTCCGTCGGGAGAGAGACATCTCGCCTTGGAAGACGCTGACGAGCGTCTCCTTGGGCGGGCAGCATACGGTTTTTCGGCCACTCATGGATTAATCCGCTTCTCCTCCGTCACTTGGCCGGCACCGACCACCCGGTCCACCCAGTCCGAGCTGCTTCGTGAC
>VGJG01000279.1 GCA_016867615.1 Candidatus Aminicenantota bacterium
GCTCCTGGTCGCCCTCCTGGCGGGCTCGGTCCTTTTGGTTTCCTTCCGGCTCATCCGGCACCACACGGTCGACCTGCTCGTCCGGGACCTCGAACGGCAGGCGCGGCTCCTGGAGCCGGGCCTGACGGCCTGCCTCCAGGGAGGGGATCCGGACTGCCTGAACGACCTCGTGAGCGAAGCCGCTTCAAGGCTCGAGGTCCGGGTGACGGTCATCGCCGGCGACGGCCGTGTCCTGGCCGATTCGAAAGAGGACCCGGAGGCCATGGAAAACCACCGGTTCCGTCCCGAAGTCCAGGAAGTCCTGGAGAGCCGGACGGGACGCTCCGTGAGGTACAGCCGCACGCTGAAGGCCGACATGCTGTATGTGGCCCGGCCGCTGTCCGGAGAGGATGAGCTCCTCGCCGTCCTGAGGCTGAGCTCCTTTGTCCGGGACATCGACCGCATGATGTCCGGCCTCAGGTCGGGTTTGGCGCGCCTGGCGGCGGCCCTGACGCTGGCCGCGGCCCTGGCGGCGTTTTTCGTATCGCGGAGCCTGACCCGGCCCGTGAGGGAGATGATCCGGGTCTCCCGGCGCATCTCCCGGGGAGACTTTGAAGCCAAGATCTATCATCCCGGAAGGGACGAGCTGGGCGAGCTCGGCCGGAGCTTGAACGGCATGACCGCTCAGCTCCGGTCTTTCGTCGAAAACCTTCGCCTGCAGAAGGAGGAAGGAAACGGCATTCTGCAATCCATGAAGGACGGCCTGGTGCTCATCGACGGCGAAGACCGGATCCGCCTGGCCAACGACAGCTTCAAGAAGATGATCGGACGGGACGACCCGGAGGGAGCCTACTTCTGGGAAGTCATACGCAGCTCGGCCTTCACCGAGCTCATCGGGAGAGCGCGAGGCGCGAACGAATGCCTGAGCGGCCGGGTTGACCTCGGCGGCCGGGTCTACGACTGCTCGCTCACCCTCCTGGCATCCCCGGCCCGGGTCCTGGCGGTTCTTCATGATTTGACCCGGTCCGTCGAGCTGGAAGCGATGAAAAAGGACTTTGTGGTCAGCATGTCCCATGAGCTTCGGACCCCTCTGTCTGCGGTCAAGGGGTATATCGAGACCTTGGAAGACGAGGTCAGCACCCGGGGACGGGATTATTTGCGGGTTCTGCAGCGCAATACGGAACGTTTGATCAAGATCGTCGACGACCTGCTCGTCCTTTCCGCGCTCGAGGGACGGGAGGCGCCGCTCAGGCTGGAGAACGTCGACCTCGGGTCCCTGGCCGCCGACAGCTTGAGGCTTTTCGAGCCGGCGGCGCGAGGGAAGGGCCTCGCTCTCCGGCTTGCGGCGGGGGAGTCGCCCCTGGTCGTGACGGGCGACGCCTTCCGCTTGGAGCAGATGTTCGTCAACCTCCTGGACAACGCGGTGAAATACACGGACGGCGGGGAGGTCCTTCTGTCCCTCGAGGCCGAGCCGGGCCGGGCGGTCATCCGCGTCCGGGACACGGGCGCCGGCATTCCCCCCGAACACCTTCCGCGGCTGTTCGAGCGCTTCTATGTCGTCGACCCCTCCCGGTCGAGAAAGATGGGCGGCACGGGCTTGGGCCTGGCCATCGTCAAGCACATCGTCCTCCTCCACGGGGGGGAGGTCTCGGCGGACAGCACGCCGGGCCGGGGCTCCTGTTTTACCGTCTGGCTTCCCCGGGCGCCGGAACCACAAGGGCCGACGGCGTCGCGGCCGGGGGATTGAAGTGCGGTATTTCTTGTGTCTCGGCAGCAATATGGGCCGCAAGAGGGAAAACCTGGCCCGGGCCCGCAGCCTGCTGGAGGCGCACGGCGTCAGAGTCCTGCGCAGGTCTTCGCTCTACCGCACCCAGCCCGTCGCCTTCGAACGCCAGCCCTGGTTCATCAACCAGGTGCTGGGGGTGGAGAGCGGGAAGGAACCCGGGGATCTTCTGCGGCTGGTCAAGAGGCTGGAGAAAGAGATGAAAAGAATCCCCGGAAGGCGCTTCGGCCCGAGGCGGATCGATATCGACATCCTCCTGGCCGGGCGGAAGGTCATCAGCGAAAAAGCTCTCCGCATCCCGCATCCGCGCCTGGCCGGCCGCCGTTTCGTCCTGACCGCCCTGGCGGAGGTGGCCCCGCGGGCCGTCCATCCGCTGTTGAAAAAGAGCGCCCGCCGGCTGCTCTCGGAAACAAGCGACCGGGCGGTCGTCATGAGGATCGAGGGAGGATAGGCCGTGTTCCGGCGATCCGTTCTCCCGGCCCTCGTCCTGGCCGCGGCCGTTCCGCTCCTCGCCCTTGAATCCCTCGGGGAGCGCGAGGTGCGGGGACGCGTCCTCTCCCCGGAGGGAAAAGCCGTGGCCGGAGCCGTCGTCCTCCACCGGGCCTCCGGGACGAAAGCGATGACCGGGGCGGACGGCAGCTTTTCCCTCCGCCTGGAGACGGCGAACAGGGTCAGTCTGGAGATCATCCATCCCGACTACCATGAGGAGCTCATCGCCGTGCCGCCGGGCGGGGGGGGCGGTCCGCTGACGGTCACCCTTGCGCCCTACATTCAGCAGCGGGAGGAGGTCGTCGTCACGGCCCTCCGCTACCCCGAACCCTCGCTGAATGTCCCGGCGGCGACATCCGTTCGGTCGGGAGAAGCCTTGAGCGAGGGCCTGGCCTCGACCTTGACCGATGGCGTGGGAAGCCTGCCCGGCGTCTCGGCCCTCGGATCGGGAGGCTTTTCGGTCGTTCCGGTCATCAGGGGTCTGTCGCGAAACCGGGTCCTGTTCCTCGTGGACTCGGCCCGCGTGATGAGCGACCGCCGCACGGGACCCGGCGCTTCCTTCGTTTTTCCCGAGGATATGGACCGGGTCGAGGTGCTGCGCAGCCCCTCCTCTGTTTTCTACGGCTCGGACGCCGTGGGGGGCGTGTTTCAGGTCTTCCTCAAGGAACCGGATCCCCGGCCGGGGATACACGGTCGCGCCCAGGCCCGATATGGAACCGTGAACGGCGAAAAGGGGGCGGGGTTGAGCCTTTCCGGGAGGAACAAGGCTCTCGGTTTTCACATGTCGCTTCAGGGCGTGGACGCCGGGGATTACCGAAACTCCGGGGGGGTCGTTCTTCTCTCACACTATGCCCAGTGGAGTCTTGCGGCCAAATTGACCCATGAGTCCGAAAAGCGGCGTGTGGCCCTGAGCTTCCTCGGCAGCCGCGGCCTGAACATCGGAAAGCCCGCCCTGGACAGCGCCACCAGGCCGACCTGGTATCCGCGGGAGCATCAGAACCTGGCCCAGATCCATTGGAGAGAGACGGGCTTCGCCGGCGGCGAGCTGACCTTCACGGCCTTCGTCAACCCCAATTTCCTCGAGACGCGCACCGACCGGATCGCGGAACATAAGACCCGCGAGTCCACCAGCCGAACCGAGAGCACCGATTTTGGAATGCAGCTTGCCTTCAACCGTCGGGCGGCCGGCTTTCTGAGGGTCCAAGCCGGCCTCGATATCGGCGGACGGGCCGGCGCCTCGGCCGTCAACAGGGACACCCATTTCGACAGCCAGGGCCGGCCGTCGT
>VGJG01000280.1 GCA_016867615.1 Candidatus Aminicenantota bacterium
GGCGTTTATTCCTCGCCGGCCGACCTGGCCAAATGGGACGAGGTGCTGCGGCGGAACGTCCTCTTCAGCGAGGAGGAGTTCCGGGAGGCGCTCCTCCCGGTGAGCGTCCCGGGCCCGGGTCCCGAAGAGCCCGACGGAACGCCCGCCGCCTACGGTTTCGGCTGGTTCCTGAACGCGTGGCGGGGGCGCGCCCGCATGTGGCATTACGGCGAGACGACGGGGTTCCGGACGGCGATGCACCGTTTCCCGATGGACGGGCTGACGGTCGTCGTCCTCTGCAACCGCTCCGACCTCGAGGCGAGCGCCCTGGCGCTCGAAGCAGCCGCGGTCTGCCTATTCTAGGGAGGGGAGACCGCTCAGGCCAGGGCGAGGTCTACGGCCTTCCTGGCGTGGAGGGTCGTCGTGTCCAGGAGCGGGACGTCGGTGTGCTCCTGGCGGACGAGCAGGGCGATCTCGGTGCAGCCCAGGATGACGGCCTGGGCGCCCCGATCCCTGAGCCGGCCGATGACGTCGAGATAGGCGGTGCGTGACTCGTCCCGGACGACGCCCAACCCCAACTCCTCGTAAATCACGCGGTGGACGAGCGTCCGGTCCTCGGGGCCGGGGACGAGCGTGTCGAGGCCGTGCCGCTTCTTGAGGCGGCCGGAGAAGAAATCCTCCTCCATCGTGAAGCGCGTCCCGAGCAGGCCGGCCTTGTTGAGGCCGCGCGTCTTGAGCTCTTCGGCCGCGGCGTCGGCGATGTGGACAAGCGGGATCGAGATCGCGGCCTCGACGCGGGGGGCGACCTTGTGCATCGTGTTGGTGCCGATGAGGAGGAAGTCGGCGCCGGCGGCCTCCACCGCCCGCGCCGCCCCGGCCAGGACCTCGCCCGCCTCGTCCCAGCGGCCCTCCTTCTGGAACCGCTCCATCTCCGCGAACTCGACGCTGTACAGGACGACCTTGGCCGAATGGAGGCCGCCCAAACGGGTGGCGGTCTCCTCGTTGATCGCCCGGAAGTAGGACACCGTGGAATGCCAGGTCATGCCGCCCAGCAGGCCGATGGTTTTCATTGCCATCCGATTATAGTCAAAAAGCTGGGCCGAAGCGAGGCATCTGACCCGGTTTCGATTGACCGGGGCGGAGCTTTCTGCTATAAAAACCTGTCTTCAGCGTGATGCCGGGACTCCTTGCCGGTCCCGCGGAGAACCCATGAAAAAAGCCCTCGCCTTATCGATTTTAGCGCTCCTCATCCCGTTCGCCGTCCCGGTTCCGGCCGGAGCCCAGGCGGCCGGCGGCGGGGAAAAGATCCTTTCCGTCCAGGTCCCCGTCTCGAAGATGCCCTGGAAGCCCGGGGAGACGCGCGAGATCGGCCTCGAGCTCGAGGTCGCCCCCGGCTTCCACGTCAACTCCGACGACCCCGACGACGAATCGCTCATCCCGACCTCGGTCGCCTTCAAGCCCGCCGCGGGGCTGACCTTCGGCCGGCCGAAGTTCCCGGCGGCCGAGGTCAAGACCTTCGGGTTCTCGGACAGGCCGCTCTCGGTGTTCGAGGGAAGGGTCATGCTCCGCGTTCCGATGACGCTCGCCGCCGGCTACGCCGGGGGCTCGTTCGTCGTCGAGGGCGCGGTGACCTTCCAGGCCTGCGACGACTTCACCTGCCGGGCGCCGGACGAAGCGGCCTTCCGGGCGGTGTTCCCTGTTTCCCTGGCCGGCCGCGCCGCATTCGGAGAGACCGATGTCGCCGTGCCGCCAAAAAAGAAGGCGGACGAGGCCGAGACGGAGAGCGCACGCGCCGTGGAGCCCTCGGAGGAGGCCGGGGCTCGGCCCGCCTCCGGCCTGACGGCGTCCGAGGAAACGATCCCCCCCGAGCGGGACGAGCAAGCGGGGGAGAGCCGGGCTGGAGCGGCGGATGACCTGGACAAGACCGTCAAGGAACGGGGCCTGGCGTTGACCTTTCTGTTCGTCTTCCTGGGCGGACTGGCCCTGAACCTTACACCATGCGTTTATCCGCTCATCCCCATCACCATCGGCTATTTCGGCGGTCAGGCGCAGGGCAAGAAGGGTCCTCTGCTGGCCCACTCCCTGCTGTATGTCCTGGGCATGGCCGTGACCTATTCCGTCCTGGGGACCCTGGCGGCCTTAACCGGCAGCCTGTTCGGCGAGGCGCTCCGGTATCCGGCCGTGCTCATCGGCATCGCCGCGGTCATGGCCGGTCTGGCCCTGAGCATGTTCGATGTCTACGAGTTCCGCCTGCCGGGCTTTCTCAACCGCATGGCCGGCGCCTCCCGGAAGGGCTTTTTCGGCACGTTCCTCATGGGCCTGACCGTGGGCGTCGTGGCCGCTCCCTGCATCGGGCCGTTCATCCTCGGCCTGCTGACCTACGTGGGCGACCGGGGCAGCGTCCTGCTCGGGTTCTGGCTGTTCTTCCTCCTGGCCCTGGGGCTGGGCGCGCCGTTCGTGGCCCTGGCTTTCTTCTCCGGGAGCCTCAGCCGTCTGCCGCGATCGGGAGGCTGGATGGTCTGGGTGCGGAAGATCTTCGGGTTCATCCTCCTGGCCATGGCCGTCTATTTCCTCAAGACGCTCTTTCCCGACCCGCTGCTCTACAGCCTGACCCTGTCGCTGGTCCTGTTCCTGGGGGGGATTTATCTCGCCTGGCTCGAGCCCACCCGGGCCGGGGGCAAAGCGTTCCCCGCCGTCCGCGTCCTGGTCGGCGTCGCGTTTTTCGCCTCGGCGCTTTTCACGGCTTACTCGGGGGTGGACAGGGCGATCGCCGGCCGCGTCTCCGCGTCCGCCGCCCTGACGGGCGAAACCCGGGGTTTGGAGTCGATCGCCTGGCTCCCGTATTCGGAGGAACGGCTCAGGGAGGCGGCCGCGGAGGGGAGGCCGGTGTTCATCGATTTTTACGCCGACTGGTGCATTCCCTGCCAGGAGAACGACGAGAAAACGTTCTCCGACGCCGAGGTGGCCGCTCTGTCGCGGAGCTTCGTCATGCTCAAGGCAGACATGACCTCCTCGTCCGACCCGCGGACCAAAAAACTCGAGAGGCAGTACGCCCTGCCCGGCATGCCCACGCTGATCTTCCTCGGCCCGGACGGCCGGGAGCTCAAGGACCTCCGTCAGGCGGGGTATGTCGAAAAAAAGCGGTTCCTGGGGGTCATGCGTCACGCCCTGGAACGCCAGGCCGAGCCGGAGCCGGTCAATTGACAGCTTCCGGGGAACACCCTTATAATAAAAGGCAGGAATCCCAAGGGGCTGAGGTGTCGTAATGAAAAAGTCCTTCCCTCGTTATCCGCTGGTCTTTATAGCGTTCGGCCTGCTTGTCTGGGCGGCCGCCGGGGAGCCTTCCCAGGAAACGGAGATCCGGAAGGCCAAGATCTACCTGGAGACCTATCCTCTGCTTACCGAGACGGACCTGTATTGCTCGTTCTTCATCTGGGAGGGCCCCCCGCCCGAGATGGCCATCGCCGGCGCGGAACGGGCGGAGTTCATTCAGTTCTCGGACGGGGACGTCGTTTATCTCAAAGCCGGCCGCGCGCAGGGGGTCGCCGCGGGACAG
>VGJG01000281.1 GCA_016867615.1 Candidatus Aminicenantota bacterium
CCTGGCGACCGTCGGGATCCTTCTTCTCCGGGAGAACATCGCCCGCCGCAAGGCCGAGGCCCGGCAGACGGCCTATCCGGTCGCGGCCCTGGACGAGCTGACCGACGACCCGGCGGTCTGGGGCAGGAACTTCCCCCGGCAGTACGAATCCTACCGGCGCACGACGGACATGGAGCGCACCCGCCACGGCGGCAGCGAGGCCGACCCCTTCGCCGTCGGACAGGACGGCGTCCCCAAGACGACGAGCCGCATCGAGCAGGACCCGCGCCTGAAGACGCTCTGGGACGGCTACGCCTTCGCCATCGATTACCGGGAGGAGCGCGGCCACGCCTTCATGCTCCACGACCAGCGGGAGACCGAGCGCGTGCTCCAGCGCCCCCAGGTCGGCTCCTGCCTTCACTGCCATGCCTCGACGGTCCTGGCGTATCGCCGGGCCGGCATCGAGGCCGGCGCGCCGGGCGCTCTCTCGGACCCGCTTCTCGGGCCGGCGGGCATGGAGCAGCTCAGGAAGGGTTTCGTTCTTGTCTCCGCCGAGCCCTACGCCGAGGCCGTCCGGCGCGTCGCGAACCCCGTCTCCTGCCTCGACTGCCACGACCCGCAGTCGATGAACCTGCGCGTCACGCGGCCGGGGCTCCTCGACGGCCTCGCCGCCCTGGCGGCCGGCGACGATTCCGTGCCCCATCTTCCCTCCATCGAAAAATGGCGGCAGGGGGACCGCGGGAAACCCTACGACCCGAACGACGCGGCCTCGCCCCAGGAGATGCGGTCCCTGACCTGCGCCCAATGCCACGTGGAGTATTACTGCGGCCCGAAAGCCGTTCTTTTCTTCCCCTGGGGCAAGGGACTCAAGGCCGAGCGGATCGAAGCCGCATACGACGCCTACCGGTTTCCCGACGGCTCGCCGTTTTCCGACTGGACGCACGCCCGGACAGGCGCGAAAGTCGTCAAGCTCCAGCACCCCGAGTTCGAGCTCTGGAGCCAGGGACCCCACGCCCGGGCGGGCGTCGCCTGCGCCGATTGCCACATGCCGTACCAGCGCGAGGGCGCCGTGAAAGCGAGCAGCCACCACGTGCGCAGCCCCCTGCTGCACATCAACCGTTCCTGCCAGGTCTGCCATAAGGCGTCCGAGGAGGAGCTCAGGGAACGAGCGTTCCTCGTCCAGGACCGGACGAAGGCTCTCATGGACCGCGCCCTGGACGCCGTGGTGGAGCTCATCGCCGCCATTGAGGAGGCGCAGAAGAACGGCGCCGGGGAATCCCTCCTGCGCGAGCCCCGGCTCCTGCAGCGCAAGTCCCAGTTCCGGGTGGACTTCGTCAACTCCGAGAATTCGATGGGCTTCCACGCGCCGCAGGAGGCCGCCCGTCTCCTGGGCGAGGCGATCGACTACGCCCACCGGGGACGGCTGGCCCTCATGAAAGCCCCGGCCGGCCGCTCCGGCGTGAACGACAAGAATTGAAGGCGGCGGGAGCCGCCTAGAAAGGCCACCGCCGGAGGATGAGCGGCACGGCCGTTTGAAAATTCGGAGCGAGCCCGAAGAGGCGCCCCTTTCCTTCGGCGGGGAGTCGTGATAATTGTAGGGTCATGACGGCGTCGCGTTTCGACCTGGCGGTCATCGGGGCCGGCGAGGCCGGGATCGCGGCCGCGGTCCGAGCGGCCGAGCTCGGCGCACGCGTGGCCCTCCTGGAGAAGAGCCCCCAGCTCGGCGGCGCCTGCGTGGCCACGGGCACGCTTCCCAGCAAGACGTTTTCCCTGTCGGCCAACATGTTCGAGCTGGCCGGGCGCCTGAAGCATTTCGGGGTCCTTTTAAGCGGCGAGCCCGCCCTGGACTTCGGCGAGGTCGCGGCCAGTCGGCAGCGTCTCGTCCGCTGCGACCAGGGCGTGATCCAGTCCCACCTCCGGGCGAACAAGGTCGAGATCATCCGGGGGAGCGCGTCCTTCCTCGCCCCGGACCGCATCGCCGTGCGGCGCGAGGGGGGGGAGGTCATCGAGGTCGCGGCGCCCCTCTGCGTCCTGGCCACGGGATCGCGTCCGACTTCCCTCCCCGGCCTGCCGGCCGACGGGAGGCTCATCCTCACCACCGACGACATCGTCGGCTTGACCGAGGTCCCCTCGCCCCTGCTCATCATCGGCGCGGGGATCATCGGCTGCGAATACGCTTTCATCTTCCGGACGTTCGGCGCGGAGATCATCCTGGTCGAGCTGCTCGACCGCTGCCTTCCCGGCCAGGACGACGAAATCGCCCGGATCATCGAGAAAGAGCTCGCCCGGCGCGGGGTGCGGTTCCTGCCCTCGAACACCGTCTCCGGCTGGGAAGAAGCGGCGTCCGGGGGGCTGTCGGCCCTCACCAGCGGCGGCGAGCGCCTGGCCGCGGCCAAGGCCGTCGTCTGCACGGGGAGGAGGCCCTTCACCGCAGGTCTCGAGCTTCAGGCCGCGGGGGTCGCGACGGGGAAGCGGGGGGAGGTGCCGACGGATTCCCGTCTCCGGACGTCCGCGCCCGGCATCTTCGCCGCGGGCGACGTGCTCGGACGAAGGATGCAATCCTCGACGGCCATCCTCGAGGGGGGCGTCGCGGCCGAGAACGCCCTGGGCGGCGACCGCGAGCCGGACGAGCGCTTCGTCCCGAGCGGGATCTACACCATGCCCGAGATCGGGGCCGTGGGCCTCACCGAGGCGCAGGCCGCGGCGTCCGGACGTCCCGTTCTCGTGGGCAAGTGTCCCTACGCCGGCCTGGTCAAGGCCTGCAGCTTGTACGCTTACAACCCGGGCCTGATCAAGCTCGTCTTCGACCGGGAATCGACGCGCCTCCTGGGCGCTCACATCGTCGGCGCCGAAGCGGCGGAGATCGTCCATGCCCTCGCCCTGGCTCTGAAGCTCGGGGCGCGGGCCGAGGACCTGGCCTACGGCGTCTACCATCACCCCAGCATCTCCGAAGGACTGCGCGAAGCGGCGCGCGACGCCTTGTCCGGGCTGAAAAGCTGAGGGACGGGCTCCCGGCGCAACGAGGGGAGGCTAGGGCTTCTTCGCCTTTCCGGCCAGTCCGGCCTTCTTGAACAGGAAGGAGGCCACCTCGTCGGGGCTGGGAAGGTCGAGCCAGATCTCGCTGTCCTCCTTCAACAGATTGAGCACGGAGTTGATGAACTTTTCCCTGTCGAACGGCTTTTCGAAATAGTCCGAGGCGCCGAACGTCGTCAGAGCCTCGTTCCGGTACTGGGGCCCGCGGTAGGCGCCGGTGACGATGATGACCGGCGTCCGGCCCTTGGTCTCCGAGGTGATCCGCTCGGTGAGCTCGAACCCGTGGATCTTGGGCAGGATGGCTTCCAGGATGATCAGGTCGGGCCGCTCCTCCTTGAACTTGTCGTAGGCTTCCTGCCCGTCCGCGGCGGTGACGACCTGAAATTTGTAGGGCCTGAGCAGCTGGCTCAGAGATTCGCGGGCGGCGGGGTCGATGTCCACGACGAGGATCTTCTTGATGGTCATGGCGCTTGCTCCCCGGCGACGGGACGGTCCCGCTTTTCGGCGCGCCGGT
>VGJG01000282.1 GCA_016867615.1 Candidatus Aminicenantota bacterium
TTCTCGAGTATCACGTAGACGGCCTCTAGGCGCAAAGGGCTTTCGACGTGGCCGGAGCCCAGGGTGTGCTCCAGGAATCGCTTGTCGCGGACGATGCCCGTCGGCTTGGACATGAGGCGCTGCTCCTTCCGGGTCGGACATCTCCTCCCGGGCGGCGTTTCTAGGCTTTAGCCGGGAAGAGCTTGGCCAGGTCCTCGGCTTTCGGCTTGGGCGTCAGGAGGCTGCCGACGACGAGCGCCAGCAGGGAGACGGCCAGCGCGGGGTAGATGCTCGGGATGCCCCACGGGTCGCCCTGCTTGACCACCGAGGGGAAGGCGTTGGGGATTACGAGCTCGAACACCACGGCCATGAACGCCCCAGAGACGATGGACAGAAGCCCGCCCGTCCTCGTGGCTCGCTTCCAGGTCAGGGCCGCCAGGAGCGCGGGGGTGATGGACACGCCGTACATCGTGTAGGCGAAATAGGCGTAGCGCAGCACGGAGATGCGGGAGTTGAGCACGGTGGGGATGAAGATCATGAGGAAAGCGCACGTCCCCAGGATGACGATGAACACCTTCTGCAGGGCGACGAGCTTCTTCTGGTCGGCGTCGGGTTTCAGGAACCTCTGGTAGATGTCGCGCATGATGTTGGTCGAGGGGGAGAGCAGATAGTTCATGCCCGTGGACAGGACGACGGCGCAGGCCGCGCCGAGGAGCAGGAGTCCGGCCAGAAGGCCCACGACGCCCATCGTGCCTATGTCCTTGGCCGCCTGGAGGACCACCGAGGCGGGGTCGATTCCGACGCGCACGCCGGCCACGGCTTCGGCCGTTCCGGCCGGGCCGAACGCCTTCTCGAGCTCGGCCCGGAGCTCCTCGCTCTGAGCGGGCTTGACGCCGCCCGTTCCCTCGAGCTCCCGGGCCAGGTCCAGGGAGCGCTCCAGGGCTTGCCCCGCGGGCAGCGCCCGGGAGGCCACCTCGTTCTTGACGCGGCCGGCGATCTCGAAGGCTTTGAGGTCTTTCCAATGGGACGCCGCGGCATAGATGGCGATGGCCACCACCAGGGTTTCGACGACGATCGTCCCGACGATCCAGATCCCGACGGCCCGCTTGGCCTCCCGCGGGGTCTTGGCCGAATAGAACTTCTGGTACATGGACTGCACGCCCAGGAGCAGCATCATCGTCGCCAGGAAATAGCTCAGGGCCTTGAGGAACGGGTATTGGCCGAAATCGGAGGAGAAGACGGCGAAATGCTGGGCCGGAAGGGCGGCCGGGGCGGCCGGGAGGCCGCCGGCGAACAGGACGATGAGCGGCAGGGCCACGCAGCAGGCGAGGAGGATGATGATGCCGTTCGGCAGGTCGGTGTGGGCCACGGCCACCATCCCCCCCAGGGCGGTGAACAGGATGACGAAAAGCGCGGCCAGGGTCTGCCCGACCTCGACCGACATGCCGCCGTTGGTCACGACGTTGAGGATGTAGCCCCCGGCCCGGAACTGGTAGGAGACGATGGTCGTGAAGGCGATGATCAGGGCCACGGCGCCGAAGAGGCGGGCGAACTTGCCGTAGCGGACCTCGAGGATGTCGCCCACGGTGTACTGGCCGAAGGTGCGGATCTTGGCCGCCAGGAAGTAGATGACGGCGATCCCGACCCAGGCTCCGGCCGGAAGCCACAGGGAGGACCAGCCGGCCTTGGCCGCGTATTCCGCGCCGGCGATGAACGTCCCGGAGCCGATCCAGGTGCAGATCAGGGTGAAGACCATGACCGTCAGGTTCAGCTTCCGCCCGGCGACCATGAAGTCCTCCTGGCTCCGGATGCGTCGCGCCCGGAGGAAGTTGAAGGCGGTGAGCACCAGGAGATAGCCGAGGATGATGATCAGGTAAAACGTCATCGCAGCCTCCTTCCGTCCCGTGATGGTTTTTTCCCGAACAGCCGGCCGAGCCTCAGCCGGAGATAGACCCAGGCCATGACCAGGTAGCGCCGGACGTCGCCCGCGGAGCGGATGTGCTTCAGGACCTGGGGGAGGCGGCGGAGGACGGAGGTCTTCCTGCCCGCGGAGAAGGACCAGCGGAAGACGAGCTCGGAGACCTGCCGCCAGGTCAGGCGGTCGATGAACAGGGGCACGTCGCCTTGGGCCATGGGCAGGGTGATTATCCGGGAAAAGTCCCTTTTTGTCCAGGAGAAGCCGGGGGGCAGGACGCCCGCCTCCCGGGCCGTCCTCTCCAGGGGGGTTCCGGGGTAGACGTGGAGGATGGCGATCGAGCCCTCGATGCGGCCCTCGTGGCTCTCGATGATGTCGATCGTCTCTTGGGCTTCCTCCCAGGTCTCGGTGGGGTGGCTGAAGATGAAGAAGACGTTGGGCACGACCTCGAGCTCGTTGCACCACCGGACGAGGTTGTGAAAATCCCGGATGTCGATCTTCTTGCCCACGATCTGGTTCCGCACCCGCTCCGACCCCGCCTCCAAGCCGAAGGACAGGTGGAAGAGGCCCGCCCGCTTCATCTTGGCCAGCAGCGGGCGGGTCATGAGGTCCATGCGCACGTCGCATTTCCAGAAGACGCCCAGCTTCCTCTCCAGGAGGAGGTCGCAGACGGCTTCCACGCGGCGCGGGTCGGCGTTGAAGGTGTCGTCGTAAAAGAAGATGACCCGGACGCCGTAGCGGGCGACGAGGTTCTCGATCTCGCGGACGACGTTCTCCGGGCTGCGCATCCGGACCCTCCGCCCCCAGTTGACGGGCGTGGCGCAGAAGGAGCAGTTGAAGGGGCAGCCCCGGGAGGTCATGACGTTGACCGCCGGAAGCGCCCCGTGTCCCGGGACCTCGAAGGTGAAGTTGTATTTTTCGAAGGGGATGAGATGGAAGGCGGGCGGCGGGACGGAGTCGAGGTCGAGGATGGGCCGGCGGGGAGGGCTGGCCGCGGGGCGGCCGTCCCGCCCGCGGAAGACCAGGCCGGCGACGCGCCCGAAGACGTCGGGTCCGGGCCGCCCCGTCTCGAGCGCCCGGCAGAGCTCTTTCATCGTCTCCTCGCCCTCGCCCCGGACGACGAGGTCGAGCTCCGGGAGATGGGCGATCGTGTCCTCGGCGGCCATGGAGGCGTGCGGGCCGCCCATGACCGTCAGCGCCCCGGGCCGGGCTTTCTTGGACCGCCGGATGAGCTCGAAGCTCTGGAAGCGGTTCTCGGTGAAGGAGGTCACGCCCACGATGTCGGGCTCGAAGCTCCGGACCTCCCCCTCGATGTCCCGCCAGCCGAGCTTGAGCACCTCGGCCGGGACGACCCGGACCGCGACGCCCTCCCTCTCCAGCGCGGCGGCGATGTGCAGGATCCCCAGGGGCGGCATGGACGAGCCCTTCGTCCAGCGCTCGGCGGCGTAGCCGCCGGGGGGGATGAACAGCTGGACCCGCACCGACTCAGGCTCCGTTCCGCTTTTCCTCGGCGTCCTTCTTTTCCAGCTTGACCGACAGGACGCTGGTGATGTTGGGCTCGGACATGGTCGTGCCGTAGATGTAATCGGCCACTTCCATGGTCTTGTAGTTGTGGGTGACGATGATGAATT
>VGJG01000283.1 GCA_016867615.1 Candidatus Aminicenantota bacterium
TCCACTTCCCCGCGCCCAGGTCCTACACGCGGGAGGATGTCGTCGAGATCAGCTGCCATGGGAGCCCCGCCGTGCTCGAGGAGGCCGTCCGCCTGGGGGTCGCGGCCGGGGCCAAACCGGCCCTGCCCGGCGAATTCACCCTCAGGGCTTACCTCCGGGGGAGGATCGACATCCTGCAGGCCGAGGCCGTCCAATCCCTCATCCGGGCCGCGACGCTCGAGCAGGCGCAGGTTTCGATAGGACAGGTCCGGGGAAGCCTGTCCCGGGGCGTCGGCCGGCTGAGGGAGAAGCTCGTCGACCTCATGGGACGCATCGAGGCGGGGATCGAGTTTTCAGAAGAAGGCGCGCCGGCCGCCGGGGCCGCGATCAGGAACTCGATCCTCGACTGCCGGGATGAGGCGGTAAGGCTTGCCGCGAGCTACGAGACGGGCCGGGCCCTTTCCGAGGGCGTCCGTCTGGCGATCGCCGGGCTGCCGAACGTGGGCAAATCCACGCTGTTCAACGCCCTTCTGGGCAGGGACAGGGCCATCGTGACCCCTCTGCCCGGGACGACGAGGGATTATCTCTCGGAGCGGCTCCGGCTGGGCGGGACGAATTTCCTCCTGACCGACATGGCCGGCCTGGGAGAGACGCGCGACCCGGCCGAGGGGGAGGGCGTCAGGAAAGGACGCGCCCTGGCCGAGGAGGCCGACGGGATCCTCCTGATCCTCGATGCATCCCGGCCCGATGCGGAAGGGGACAGGCGCTTCGTCTCCGGGTTCGGGGAGAAGAAGGCGATCGTCGTTTTCAACAAGATCGACCTTCCGCCGAAGATCGACCGGGCGGGGATCCGATCCCTTCTTCCCGGAGTCATGAGCGTCGAAGTGTCGGCGCTGCGCGGGTCGGGCATCGACGCCCTGAAGGGGCTGATTACAGAAGTTTTCGCGCCCGGCCCCCGCCATACCGAAGAGGTGGTGCTCCATCTCCGGCAGAAAGTCCTGCTCGAAGAGATGGGGAGGGTTCTGGGCTCCGCGCTGGAGAGGCTGGATGACGGATTTTCGGAGGAGCACTACGCCGAGGACGTCCGCGCCTCTCTCGATCTCATAGGCCGCCTGACGGGCGCGGTCGCGGCCGACGATGTCCTGGACTCCGTCTTCGGGAATTTCTGCGTGGGAAAGTAGGCTCGGGGCGATGGCTGATCGATTTGACGTGGTCGTCGTCGGCGGAGGCCATGCGGGCTGCGAAGCCGCGGCCGCAGCCGCTTCCATGGGCCTTTCGGCCTGCCTCCTGACCTTCCAGTTCGAGAACATCGCCCAGATGTCCTGCAACCCGGCCATAGGAGGGCTGGCCAAGGGGCATCTCGTCAGGGAGATCGACGCCCTGGGCGGGATCATGGGGCTTGCGGCCGACGAAACCGGTATCCAGTTCAAGACGCTCAACCGAAGCCGCGGGGGGGCCGTCCAGGCGCCCCGGGCGCAGTGCGACAAAGCCCTCTACCGCCGGTTTATGAGGACCCGGCTGGAGAACACGCCGCGGCTGGCCCTGATGCAGGGGATCGCGGCGGGAATCATCGTCCGGGACGGCCGCGCCGCGGGAGTGAGAACGCTCGACGGGCACGAAATTCGGGCCGGGGCGGTGATCCTGGCGCCGGGCACGTTCCTGAACGGGATCATTCATCTCGGCCTGAAGAGCTATCCCGCCGGCCGGGCCAACGAGCTTCCCTCGGTCGAGCTGGCGGAGGACCTGAAAAGGATCGGGTTGAACACATTCCGCCTGAAAACCGGGACGCCCATGAGGCTCGACGGGCGGACGATCGACTGGGACGCCTTCGAGCCGCAGCCCGGCGACGAGTCCCCGGCGCCGTTCTCCTACAGGACGAGGCGGCGGCTGGAGAACAAGGTCGTCTGCCGCAGCGGCTATACGAACGCGAAGACCCACGAGGCGATCCGGAACAACCTCGACAAATCCCCCTTGTACAGCGGCAGGATCTCCGGCACGGGCCCGAGGTATTGCCCGTCGATCGAGGACAAGGTCATGAAATTCGGGCATCATGACCGGCACATATTCTTTCTCGAGCCCGAGGGGCTGGATACGAACGAGGTCTATGTCAACGGGCTTTCATCGAGCCTCCCGCTCGAGGTTCAGATGGAGATCCTAAAGAGCATCCCCGGTCTCGACAAAGCCCGCGTTCTCAGGCCGGCATACGGAATCGAGTATGACGCCGTCCTTCCCACGCAGCTCCACAGGACACTGGAGACGCAGGGAGTCGAGAACCTTTATCTCGCCGGCCAGATCAACGGAACGTCGGGATACGAAGAGGCTGCGGCCCAGGGACTGATGGCCGGAATCAACGCCGTGCTGAAGCTCACGCGCCGTGAGCCCTTCATCCTCGGGAGAAACGAGGCGTATATAGGCGTCCTGATTGACGACCTTGTCACAAGGGGGGTCGAGGAGCCTTACAGGCTGTTCACCTCCCGGGCCGAACACAGGCTTTTGCTCCGCGTGGACAATGCGGACTTCCGTCTCATGCCCTACGGCCGGAAACTGGGGTTGATAGATGAAAGCCTGTTCCTGGAGTTTCTTTCAAAGAAAGAAAGACTGCGAAAGGCGTTTGTGTTTATAAACCGCACAAAGGCGTCCCTGCCCTCGGGGGAAAAAGCGACCCTCAAAGACATGCTCAAAAAGCCTGAATTCTCCTGGCGGGATGTGCTAGAATATGGAAAATTTCAAGAGAGCCTCTCGGAGGATGAGATCAAATATATCGAATCCGAGGTCAAATATGAGGGATACATCATCCGGCAGGAGCGGGAAATCGCCCAGATGATGCGGTTTGACAGGATGAAAATCCCCGCGGGGCTCGATTTTCGGGCGGTTTCCGGCCTTTCGCGCGAGGCGGCGGAAAAGCTGGAAAAAACACGACCTGAAACCCTCGGCGAGGCGAAAAGGATGCCGGGAATGACTCCGGCGGCGGTGATGAACCTGTTCGCCCATCTGAACGCGAAAAAAGAGGAAAAGGGCGGAACCTGATGTTTCACGTGGAACATTGAGACATGGGCAGGACCATAGCCGTAGCCAATCAGAAGGGGGGGGTGGGCAAGACCACCACTACGATCAACCTCGGCGCCGCGCTGGCTCTCAAGCAGCAGAGGGTTCTTATCGTCGACTTCGACCCGCAGGGGATGGCCACAGCGGGGCTGGGAAAGGCCAAGCGCGAGGCCAAAATGGGCGTTTATCAGGCCATGATGGACGGAGCGGGGATCATGGACTGCATCCAGGGAACGGAGGTGAACAACCTCTACCTCTGTCCCTGCTCTCCCGAGCTGGCCGGGATCGAGGCCGAGCTTTATGCTCAGGAGAGCCGCGAGAAGAAGCTCAAAGCCGCTCTGGAGCCGGTCAAGAGGAGCTTCAACTTCATTCTCATCGACTGCCCCCCCTCCCTCGGCTTCCTGACCATCAACGCGCTGGCGGCGGCCGATTCGATATTGATACCCGTCCAGTGCGAGTTCTTCTGCATGGAGGGCATCCCCGACCTCCTCCTGACGCTCA
>VGJG01000284.1 GCA_016867615.1 Candidatus Aminicenantota bacterium
GCGCCGCCTGCCCCTGACCTACGCCGTGTTCCTCGTGGGGACGGTCGCCCTCTCCGGCGTGCCGTTCTTCTCCGGCTTCTTCTCCAAGGATGCCATCCTGACCCGGGCCTTCGCCTCGGGAGGGCATTTCGTCTGGGCCCTGGGCCTCCTGGCCGCGGTGCTGACCGCCTTCTACATGTTCCGCCTCCTGCTCCGGGTGTTCCACGGCCGGGAGAGACTCGAGCCCGGGACCGCGGCGCACGTCCACGAATCGCCGCCGGTCATGACCGTTCCCCTGGTCGTCCTGGCCCTGTTTTCGGCCGGGGCGGGCTATCTCTCCCTGCCGACGGTCTTCGGCGCGGACGGCGACCGCTTCTCTCGGTTCCTGGAGAGCGTCATCCCCGGGGGCGCCGGAGCGCATCCCCTGGGACACGGAACGGAATGGCTGCTCATCCTGGCCTCGACGGCCGTCGCCTTCCTGGGCATCGGACTGGCCCTTGCGTTCTACGCCCGGAGTCCGGTCATACCCGAAGCCCTCGTGCGGAAATTCCCCCGGCTGTACGGCCTCCTGGCCCACAAGTACTATGTCGACGAGATCTATGGAGCGGTCGTGGTCAGCCCGCTTCTGCGGGGCTCGGAGGCCGTTTACCGTCATTTCGACCTGAAGATCATCGACGGCGCCGTCAACGGCAGCGGCCGTCTGGCCGCCCTGGCCGGGCGCGGGCTCAACGCCCTGCAGACGGGGCGCGTGCGCCATTATGCCCTGGCCGTCCTGGCGGGCTTGCTCGTCATCCTGGGGGTCCTGGTGCTATAGGAAGGAACCCATGCCCGTCCTCAGCCTGATCACCTTCCTCCCCCTGGCCGGCGCGGCGCTCCTCCTGTTCGTTCCCCGTGAGAGGGAGAACCTCCTTCGCTTCCTGTCCCTGGGAGCGTCGGTCGCCGTCTTGGCCCTGTCCGTCGGCCTCTATCTCTCCTTCGACGGCGGGCGGGCCGGCATGCAGTTCGTGGAGCGCGCTCCCTGGCTCGGGTCGGGCATCGAATACCACCTGGGGGTGGACGGCGTCAGCCTCTTGCTCGTCCTGCTCACGGCCTTCCTCCTGCCCGTATCGCTCCTGGCCTCCTGGAGTTCGGTGCGCGGCAAGGTCAAGGAATTCCTCATCCTCATGCTCGTCCTGGAGACGGGCATCATCGGCGTTTTCCTGTCCCTCAACGTCTTCCTTTTCTACGTCTTCTGGGAGGCGATGCTCATCCCCATGTACTTTCTCATCGGCGTCTGGGGCGGGGCGCGCCGCGTGTACGCCACGGTCAAGTTCGTCCTGTTCACCATGTTCGGCAGCCTGCTCATGCTCGTGGCCCTGATCGTCCTCTACGGCCGGTCGGGCACGTTCAACCTCCTGGACTATTACCATCTGGCCGGCTCCGGCGCATGGCTCGACCCCCGGCTCCAGGTCTGGCTGTTCCTGGCCTTCGCCCTGGCCTTCGCCGTCAAGGTGCCGCTGTTCCCCCTGCACACCTGGCTGCCCGACGCCCACGTCGAGGCGCCCACGGCCGGGTCGGTGATCCTGGCCGGCGTGCTGCTCAAGATGGGCGCCTACGGCTTCCTGCGCTTCGCCCTGCCCCTGTTCCCCGACGCGGTCTCAAAATTCCTGCCCTATCTCTCGGCCCTGTGCCTCGTGAGCATTATCTACGGCGGGCTGATGGCCCTGGTGCAGAAGGACATCAAGTCTCTGGTGGCCTACTCGAGCGTCAGCCACATGGGGCTGGTGATGCTGGCCGTGTTTTCCCTCAACCTCGAGGGAACCCAGGGCGCCCTGTTCCAGATGGTCAGCCACGGCTTGAGCACGGGCGCCCTGTTCCTCATCGTGGGGCTTCTGTACGAGCGATCCCACACCCGCCTGATCGCGGATTACGGGGGGCTGAGCCGGCAGATGCCGGTCCTGTCCGCCTTTTTCCTGATCACCATCCTGTCCTCGGCGGGGCTTCCGGGCCTGAACGGTTTCGTGGGCGAGATCCTGTGCCTGTTCGGAGTCTTCCTGGCCGGCCCTCTCCCGGCCGTCCTGGCCGTTTCGACCGTGATCCTGGCCGCGGCTTACCTCCTGGGAATGTTTCAAAAGGTGATGCACGGACCGATCACCAACCCCTCGGTCAGGACATTCAGAGACCTGACCCCACGCGAGATCCTCGTCCTCCTGCCGATCGTCCTCCTCATGTTCTGGCTGGGATTGCGCCCCGGACCCGTCCTGAGAAAGACGGAGGCCGCGGCGGCCCTCCATATCAGCCGGGTCACGGGCAGACACGCCGTTCTCGTTTCCTCCCCGTCTCCCCCGTCCGCCGCATCGTCGATGTCTCCGGCCGTTCCGGCGGCCTCGGCCGTCCGGCCCGAGGAGAAAGGCGTCCATGAATAGCTGGACGGCGCTTCTCCCCCTGGCGGTCCTGACCGCCGGAGCCCTGTTGCTGCTCGTCGTCGAGGCGTTCTCCAAGAGCGGGGACAAAACCCGACAGGGCGGCCTGACCCTGGCCGTCCTGGCCGCATCGGCTTGGGCGCTCGTCGGCGGCTGGGACAGAAACCTGTCTTTTTTCGGGAACAGCCTCGCCCTGGACAACTTCGCCCTGTTCCTGGGCCTGGCCCTGACCGCCGCCGCGGCGCTGGTCGTGCTCATGTGCCTGCGCTACGTCCCCCTCGCCGGGCTGGGCATCGGAGAATACTATCCCCTGTTGCTGTTCTCCCTGTCGGGCGCGCTGATCATGCTCAGCTCGACGAACCTCCTGGTCATCTTCCTGGGGCTGGAGGTGCTGTCCGTCTCGGGCTACGCCCTGGCCGGACTGCGCCTCCACGACGAGAGGTCCGGCGAGGCGGCCCTGAAATATTTTCTCCTGGGAAGCTTCGCCTCGGCCTTCTTCGTCTTCGGCCTGGCCCTGGCGTTCGGCGCCTCGGGCTCCCTGGAGATCGAAGCTCTTTTGGGATGTCTGGGGAGCGGCCCGGGTGAGCCGGCTCTCGCCCTGGCCGGGCTGGCCTTCCTCCTCGCCGGCCTGGCGTTCAAGATGTCCCTCGTCCCCTTCCATATGTGGACTCCCGACGTCTACCAGGGCGCTCCCCTGCCCGCGGCCGCCTTTTTCTCCGTGGCCCCCAAGGTTGCGGCCTTCGCCGTGCTGCTGCGGCTGGCGGCGCCGCTCCTGGGAGAGGGTCTTCAAGGAGGCGCCGCATTCCGCTGGATCCTGACGGGGCTGACCGTGCTGACCCTGGTCGTGTCCAACCTGGCCGCCATCCGGCAGACAAACGTCAAACGTCTTCTGGCCTACTCCAGCATCGCCCACGCCGGCACCATGCTCCTGGCCGTCCTGGCCGGAGACCCCGAGAAGCTGATCTTTTACCTGACGGTATACATCTTCATGAACCTGGGCGCATTCGCCGCCGTGACCGCCCTGTGCCGGAGGGGCGAGGAGCGCAGCGAGCTCGAGGATTTCTCCGGCCTGGGTTTCCGCTATCCCTGGCTGGGCGCCCTGTTCTCGTTCTTCCTGCTCTCCCTGGCCGGATTCCCCCCCA
>VGJG01000285.1 GCA_016867615.1 Candidatus Aminicenantota bacterium
GGATTCCTTCGATTCATTATCTCCGGGGAACGACCGACCTCGAGGCGGAACTGAAAAGACTCGGGCTTGTTTTTTGACGACGGGCGTGCTCCGCGGCTAGCCGTGGTGAGCCGGACGTCTGAGTTACAAGCCGTGTGTCTCTTAAGACACACAACAGTACGGCAGTTTAAAGGGTGGCGGAGCGGTTCCGCTGACCCGCGCGAGGAAGAGCGGCGGCGCTCAGCCCTTTTCGCCCCAAACCTTCACCCAGACCTGCCGCCGCCGCGGCCCGTCGAACTCGCAGAAACACACCCCCTGCCAGGTTCCGAGCCGCAGCTTCCCCTCTTCGACGATGAGCGTCGCGCTCGAGCCGACGAGGCTCGCCTTGACGTGGGCGTCGGAGTTTCCCTCGCCGTGGCGGAAGGGGAGGGAGGCGGGAACGACATGCTTCAGGGCCGAGAGGATGTCCGTCTTGACGTCCGGGTCGGCGTTTTCGTTGATCGTCACTCCGGCCGTAGTGTGGGGCACGGAGACCAGGCACAGGCCGTCCTTCACACCGGAGCGCGCCACGGCGGCCGCCACGTCGGCGGTGATGTCCGAAACTTCCTCGCGGCCGCGGGTTCGGACCTCGAGAACGGTCACGTCCCGGGCTCAGTAGTTTTCGGCCAGGATTTCGTAGAACGCCTGAGGATGGGCGCAGGCCGGGCACTCCTTGGGCGCGTCCTTCCCTTCGTGGACATAACCGCAATTGCGGCAGCGCCATTTCACGACCGTGTCTTTCTTGAAGACGCGGCCCTGGCGGACGTTGGCCAGCAGCTTCCGGTAGCGCTTCTCGTGCTCGGCTTCGACTTCGGCGATCTCGCGGAAGAGGACGGCCACATCGGGGAATCCCTCCTCGTCGGCGACCTCGGCGGCTTCCTTGTACAGCTTCGTCCATTCCAGGTTCTCTCCGGCCGCCGAAGCCTCGAGGTTCTGCGCCGTGTCGCCGATCACCCCCGCCGGATACGCGGCCCGGATTTCGAGCTCGCCGCCCTCGAGGTGCTTGAAGAACCTCTTGGCGTGCTCCTTCTCGTTGTCGGCCGTGTCGAGGAAGAGGGCCGCGATCTGTTCGAAGCCCGCCTTGCGGGCCACGCCGGCGAAGTAGGTGTAGCGGTTGCGGGCCTGGGACTCTCCGGCGAACGCCGCCAGCAGGTTTTTTTCGGTCCGTGTTCCCTTGATTGATTTCTCCATCGATCTCTCCTCCAGGGGATTGGCGAAAAAAAATTCTACTTCTTTTTCCGCCGGGGCGCAAACACCTTTTTGTTCCACCGGAAGAATTTAATCAGGCAACCTCAATGACCGGAGGGGAGAGGCGAGGCGCCATGCGCGGTTCAGCAAGGAAGCGACGGGTTTCGAGGGGTTTCCGGCATATTCTTGCCGGCCGGCTGAACACAGCCCGCGTCAGGCCGGAGACAGCTCCCTCTTTGCTGTAGCGATATTAACCCCCCTGCACCCCCCTTGAAACAGGGGGGCAAAAGGAAGCTGTCTCCGGAGCGGCCCGTGAGAGCCGACCGAGAAACCCGGATCTTCCGCAGCGATTGGAACCGCGCCAGGAGCCGAAGCCCTTCCCCCCCGGTCATTGCCTTGCATATTTCAAGTTGGCTGGATACGAAAAAAAAGTCCTTGACAAACGGAAAACGGGGAGTATAAATAGGGAGCGGAAAACACAATATATAGTGTTTTCCCCATTCAATATATACAAGATATATGCCAAGTGCAGTCTTGTTTGAGCGGGGTTAATGGATGAGGGAATGAATCAGGTGGTCGGTTTTTTGGATTTGTTTTGTTTTCATGATGTTGGAAGGAGGGAATCATGGCCGGAGTCGTGACGCGGATCAAGAAGAGGGACGGGTCGGTGGCGGATTTCTTCCAGGACAAGATCACCAGCGCCGTGAACAAGGCCATGATGTCCCAGGGCATCAACAACGGCGGAGCGGCCAAGACCGTGTCCGACATCGCCACCTTCGTCTTGGAAGAAAAGTTCGGAGGATACACCATCCCCTCCGTGGAGCAGATCCAGGACATCGTGGAGATGGTGCTGATGAAGCAGGGCTTCCATGAGGTGGCCAAGTCCTACATCCTTTACCGCGCCCGGCACAAGGACATCCGCGAAGCCCGCAAGACCGGCATCAACCTCGAGAGGCTCATCCGCGATTACATCGACGACAAGGACTGGAAGATCCGGGAGAATTCGAACGAGGGGACGATGAGCTTCTCCGGGCTGAACGCCCGCATCTCGGGCGAGGTGCTGTCGAACTTCGCCCTCAATCAGATCTACTCCGAGCCGGTCAAGACCGCCCACCAGGAAGGCGATTTCCACGTCCACGACCTCTCCTACCCCATCGTCGGCTACTGCGCCGGCTGGTCGCTTGACAAGCTGCTCCGCAAGGGGTTCGGCCACGTCTCCGCCCAGGTCCACTCCTGCCCGGCCAAGCATCTGGAGACGGCCACCCTGCACATGGTCAACTTCATCGGCACGATGCAGGGCGAGTTCGCCGGCGCCCAGGCCTTCTCCTCCGTGGACACGCTGCTCGCGCCCTTCGTCCGCGCCGACCGCCTGGACTACGAACACGTCAAGCAGGACATCCAGAAGCTCATCTTCGGCCTGAACGTCCCCTCCCGCTGGGGCTGGCAGACCCCCTTCTCCAATTTGACCTTCGACTGGACCGTGCCGCCGGACATGAAGGACAAGAAGGTCGTCGTCGGCGGCCGGGAGCTGGACTCGACTTACGGCGAGTACCAGGCCGAGATGGACATGATCAACCGCGCCTTCCTGGAGCTCATGGTCGAGGGCGACTTCCGCGGCCGGGTGTTCACCTTCCCCATCCCGACCTACAACCTGACCCGGGATTTCGACTGGGAGGCGCCCAACGCCCGCCTCCTGTTCGAGGTCACGGCCAAGTACGGCATCCCCTATTTCCAGAATTACATCGGCACGGACATGAACCCGGGCGACATCCGGGCCATGTGCTGCCGCCTCAACCTCGACCAGCGGGAGCTCCTCCACCGCCCGGGAAGCATCTGGGGCCCGGGCGATTCGACGGGCTCGATCGGCGTCGTGACCATCAACCTCAACCGCATCGGCTACACCTCCAAGACCGAGGAGGAGTACTTCCGCCGCCTGCGGGAGCTCATGGTCCTGGCCAAGGAATCCCTGGAGACCAAGCGGGAGATGGTCAACCACATGCTGGCCCGGGGCATCATGCCCTACACCCATGTCTACCTCGGCCATTTCGACAACCACTTCTCGACGATCGGCATCTGCGGCATGCACGAGTCCTGCCTCAATTTCCTGGGCCGGGGCATCGGGACGCCGGAGGGCAAGGCCTTCGCCGTCAAGACGCTGAACTTCATGCGGGACGTCCTCCGCAATTTCCAGGAGGAGACGGGCAACCTCTACAACCTGGAGGCCACGCCGGCCGAATCCACCTCCTACCGCCTGGCCCGCCTGGACAAGCAGAAGTTCAACAACATCGTCACCTCCGGGACGGAGAAGCAT
>VGJG01000286.1 GCA_016867615.1 Candidatus Aminicenantota bacterium
CGTGCGAATCCGTGAGCGCCGAAGAGGCGGCGGAAGACGGTTCGATCGTCACGGCCGGGGCTGGCCCGCCCAGGGGAGCATCGCCCTCTCTACTGAGCCAGCTGTGTTTTCAGGATCCGCACCGGGAGCGCGCCCTGGCTGAGGATCTGCAGCAGGAACTCGCTCTGCTTGTAGGCCGCGCCCTTCAGCCTCTTGGCGTCTTTCTCCATCTCCAGGATTTCCTGGTAGCCGAGGTAGGCGTAGGCCGCCTCACCGGGGTTGAGGATGATCCGGTTCCATTTGCGCTCGGCCTCGGCCTCGCTCTGGAAGCCGCCCCGGGTCATGTAGCTGACCGCTTGTTCCTTGGTCATGCCGCCCTGATGGATGTTCAGGTCGAGCTGGAGGTCGATGGCCGCCTTGAGCTGCATCTGCAGTTGGGCCAGGCGGAGGCGGAGGTCGTAATTGCCGTAGCCGGAGGTGACCAGCATGCTCTCGATGAATATCGGCCAGCCTTTGATGATCGGCTGGCTGGGATGCAGCTTCCGGATCAGCGTGGCGTTTTTCGAGGCGAGCTTCGTCGGGGCGAAGCTCCCGGGGTACACATCCCGGACCACCCAGAAGGGGGAGGCGTATTCATTGTATTCCTCCAGGAAGGAGGCCGCCTTCTCCGCGGTCCAGTCGGAGGGGATGGGATTGATGGTCACGGTGTAGGGTCCGTCGCTCTCGTATGCCCCGGGACCGTCCAGCCGCGTCCAGGTCAGGCCCTGCTTCTCCTGGGGCATGGGTTCGATGGACGGCATCTCCAGGGGCAGGCTGAGGATGTTGCGGCTCTGGATGAAGGAGCGGAGGTCTTCGGCCGTCTTCCGGGCGGAGGGGACGAACTCATCCCGCCCGGGGTGTTCGATCTTGATCTTGTCCAGAACGCCCTTGATGATGATGTTGCGCAGCTCCTCCTCGGGACGGTTCATCTGTTCGATGTCGACCTCGGGGTACATGACCTTGTAGAAGGGGATGCAGACCAGGGCCATTTCGCGCCTGATGTTGTTGTAGTCGGCCCGGGCCCGGGCTACGATTTCGTCGAGCATCAGGGTGCCGTGGGTCGTGAGGCGGAGGAGACGCAGATGGGCCTGGTCGCCCAGGCGGAAATTCCCCGTCGAGCGGGCCAGGAGCTCGCCCTTGAGGAAGGTCTGGAACCCCTCGACCGCGGCGACCGCCTTGGGCAGTTCCGCGGAGAATTTGCTCACGGCATCGGCCGAAGCTCCCGAGGCCATCCCGGCGGCTTTGCTTTTATAGAAATCGATGATCCCGGGCATCTGGTTGACGGCCGTCTCGGTGAATATCTGGGCCGGCGTCTTGAGGTTTTCCCGCGCCTGCTTGACCAGGTTCGGGACCTGCTTCAACCGCTCGGTGGCGTTCTTGACCCGGACATCGGGCGGCACGGCGCTTTTGCCGAGCACGGCCGACACGCAGTTGGCCAGGATGTCCGTGTAGAAAAGGGGATTGTATTCCCAGGGCACGAGGTTTTCATGGCGGAAGAGGTCGAGCTCGAGCGCGTCCACCAGGATTTCGTGGTCGATCTGGTTCGCGGGGCTGAGGGCCGTCCGGTTGATCTTGGCCACCGCTTCCTGGTTCAGGGCGTCCAGCTCATCGTTGCGCTTTTCGACCGCTTTGCCGCTCAGGTCCTCAAGCTTGTCGTTGTACTTGGAGTACCCGGCCATCGAGCCGGCGGTGGGGTAAAACTTCCAGTAAGCGTCCAGGAAGGCATCCAGAGTTTTGCGGAATTTGGCGTCTTCCTGGTTCTGGGCCAGGCCGACAGAACTCAGGGACATGAGGATGAAGGCCGCCAGCAGCAGCGGGGTGAGCGTTTTTTTCATCACGTCCTCCTTTTTTCTTTCTCCCAGAATCGGCTTCCGATCTCTCCTTGTCGACTTCCCTCGGTTTTTCAGGGTATCACACCTCGGTCCGGCGGGCAACCGGGCCATGCGGCTACCAGCGGATGAGAGCCGAAGCCCAGGTGAAGCCCGAGCCGAATGCGGTCAGAGCCAGAAGGTCTCCTGTCTTCAGCCTCCCCTCCCTGACGACCTCGTCCAGGGCGATGGGGATCGAGGCGGCCGTGGTGTTTCCGTAGCGCTGGATGTTGCGCACGATCTGATCCTCGGAAAGCTGGAGCTTTTTCATGACCATCTGGCTGATCCGGTCGTTGGCCTGGTGGGGGATGACGAGGCTGATGTCTTTGGCCTCCAGCCCGTTGTGCTTCAGGGCGGCGAGGACCGCTTCGGGCATGCGCTCCACGGCGTTGATGAACACCTTGCGTCCGTCCATGCGGGGGAATGTTTTCCTGCCGGTGATCATCTCCACCTGGAACGTGGGAAAGTTCTTGGGGGAGGGGTGCTCCATCCACAGCTCTGTGGCGAAACGGCCGTCACAGAAAAGATGAGTGGACAGGATGCCCCGTCCCTCGGCGGCGTCCCGGGCCTCGACGACGACCGCGCCCCCCCCGTCGCCGAACAGAACGGCGATGTCCCGACCCTGGTCGCTGAAATCCAGGGACGTGGACTGGACTTCGGCGGCCACGACGAGAATCCTCTTGTACGTGCCGGCGCGTATGTACTGGTCCGCCGCGGACAGGGAATAGATGAACCCGCTGCATTGATTCCGGACATCCAGCGCCCCGATGTTCGACAGGCCGAGCTTGGCCTGGACCAGGACTCCGATGCCCGGGAAATAGTAATCGGGGGAAATGGTGGCGGCGATGATGAAATCGATGTCCTCCCCGGCCAGGCCCGCCATGTCCACGGCCTGCCGGGCCGCTTCCACGGCCAGGTCGGACGGCCCCGTCCCCGGCTCCACCCAGCGCCTCTCGATGATCCCGCTGCGCTCTTGGATCCAGGCGTCGGAGGTGTTGACCAGCTTCTCCAGGTCCGCATTGGTGATCACGCGGGAGGGGAGGCAGCGGCCGGTTCCGGTGATGACGGCTCGAACACTCATGGACGGTGGGAGATTATAGTCGAGGGTTCGAATCAATGTAAAGGGTTCTCCTTCACTTTTTTTCAGGGCGCAACGGCGCTTGAGGAGGGGGGCGCCCGCTCGAAAGGAACGCGCCGCGCGGGGATCCTGAACTCGTTTAGATCCTTGACGAAGGGAGCCGGCGGGGTTAAGATCAAATCGAGGATGTGATGAGAGGCGCAGGGATCGTGTTCCTCGTCCTGGGGATGCTCTCGGTCTGTTCGGATCTGCGGGCGTCGCCTTCAGGCGGCGCCGAAGACCTGCTGAGGGTCGAAGCGGCCGTAAGGCCCAAGAGCCTCGCCAGGGGACAGGAGGGCAAGGTTGTTCTCCGGGTCCTGGCCGGCCCGGGGATCGCGCTCAGCCCCCACCCCTCCTTCACCATCGAGTTCTCACCCTGCCCGGAGCTTGTCTTTCCCAAGGGCTTTTACACCCATTCCGACCTGGATATCGAGGTCTTGGAGGAGGGGGGGGGAAAATTCTTGAATTTGGCCCGTCCCCTCGAGATTCCCTTCAGCGTCAACCCGC